>NZ_JBFWJQ010000009.1:0-42790 GCF_050253115.1 Syntrophotalea sp. | reverse complement strand
CGAAACGGGTGAATTGACCGAAAAAGGTCAGATGCACAGTACCGATGGGACCGTTGCGTTGCTTGCCGATAATGATTTCCGCATCCTTGTCGTGCCCTTTTTCGCAGGTATGCTCTTTACTGCGGCAATCGTCGCAATAAACCGCTTCACGATAAATGAACATGATCACGTCCGCGTCCTGTTCGATGGCGCCTGACTCACGCAGGTCCGCCATGATGGGGCGCTTGTCGGTGCGGTTTTCCAGAGAACGATTCAACTGGGACAGCGCCAGCACAGGCACATTGATTTCCTTGGCAAGCGCCTTCAGCGAACGGGAAATTTCCGAAATCTCCTGTTGGCGGCTCTCGGGATTGTGCCCCTGCATGAGCTGCAGGTAGTCAACCACAACCATGCCGAGATTGTGTTCTGCCTTGAGTCGACGGGCTTTGGCCCGCAGTTCCATGACGGTAATGGCCGGCGTATCGTCGATGAATATGGGAGCTTCGGAGAGCTTGCTGGCCCCCTCGATAAGCTTCGGCCAGTCGGACTCGACCAGATTGCCGGTCCTCAGGCGGCCGGCATCTACCCTTGCAAGGGAGCACAGCATACGCTGAACCAGCGACTCCTTGCTCATCTCCAGCGAAAAAATAACCGTTGGAACGGGTTTGGCACCATGGACCGCGGCATTTTCCACGAGATTAAGGACAAAGGCGGTTTTCCCCATGGAGGGGCGACCGGCAACGATAATGAGGTCCGAGGGCTGCAATCCGGCGGTCATTTCGTCCAGGACCTTGTATCCGGTCGTGACGCCGGTTACCAGCTCCTTGCGATGGTATAGATCCTCGATAATCTGGATGGTGTCCTTCATGATTTCCCGGGTGGAAAAATACGAAGGACGGTTTTTCATGCCGCTGATTTCGAAGATGGATTTTTCCGACCAGTCGAGCAAAGCCTCCACATCGCCGCCGGTATAGCCGCGCGTTGCGATTTCCGTCGCCACGGAAATAAGATGGCGGGTCAGGGCCTTTTCCTTTACCAGCCGGCAATAATAAACGATGTTGGCAGCGGTCGGAACATAATCGACAAGGGTGCTGAGATAGGAGCTTCCGCCAACCGCATCGAGTTCGCCCTTTTTCTGCAGTGCCGCGGTCAGGGTCACCAGATCGGCGGGCTCACCGACATCGGACAGTTCGACGAGGGTGGCAAAAATTTTTCTGTGGCTTTCCCGGTAAAAGTCGTCCGGACGCAGAATTCCCAAAGCCTTGTTGAGGGCTTCGTTTTCAAGAAGAATGCCCCCCAGAACGGACATTTCGCCTTCCAGGGATTGCGGGGGAAGCTTGGTCACCGAAATCTCGGTCATAAAAAACAACTTACTACGCTGAAACAGCCGGTACCGGGGCATGCCCGATACCGGCCGCAAGTTTAATCAAGAGCGGTTACGGCCACTTTCACCGTTGCGACGATGCCGGCGGGCAGCCTGACGCCAACCTCGTAATCGCCGAGTGCCTTGATGGGCTCATCGAGCTGGATCTTCTTGCGATCGATCTCGATACCCGCCTCGGCAAGCTTGGCCTGAATTTCCATGCTGGTAACGGAACCGAACAGCTTGCCGTCTTCACCGGCGCGCAGAGCAAAAGCACAGGACACCTTTTCGATCTGAGCCTTGACCAGTTCCGAAGCCTGGAGCATTTTCTGGGCCTTGTGTTCCATCTGGCGTTTCTGATGCTCAAGTTCCTTGATATTGCGGGTATTGGCTTCTACCGCAAATTTTTTGGGAATAAGAAAGTTGCGCGCGTAGCCGGGCTTGACTTTGACGAGATCACCGATCTGGCCCAGTCCTTCCACGTTTTCCATCAAGATGATATCCATTGAGTTCCTCCAAAAAGGATCTAATCCTTGTGTTTTCCAGGTTTGCGAAAATCGATCCAGAGATCGAATATTCCAACCCCCGTTGCAAGCACCCGCAAGGGAAAACTCGCAACAACCAGAAAATAACCGATCGCCCTGAACGCTGGCGGAAATCGTTTCACCCTGAAATAGTGGCTCAGGATGGCCAACCCCTGCAGGAAATAAATGCCCAGCACTACCACCAGAACATTCCACGCAAGACGCTGCCAACCTCCCTGCAGAAAGGTGGTCCCGACACCCCCGGCAATCAAAACCCAGATCAGGTTTTCAGGCACCTTCCAGGCGCAAAACGCAACTTGTTCAGGGAGCAATGCGCCCGTCCTGCGGTTCAGAAACCACACTGTAGCCAGCAGCATCACAGCCACCGTCAAAATGATTACGGCCGGATACAGCGCAATGAGACTGTGGCCCAGATCACGGAACAAGGCCTGTGTCTGCTGAACCATTTCAGGTGGCAGATCGGCGGTTTTCAGGGCCTCCAGAGCCCGATTGACCTCACGATTCGCCCATTCGTCCGCCAGTTGCAGCGGGTTTTTCCCGATGCGGACCGCATAAGCGGTCATCCCTAGACTGCCAATGGCAATGATGGTGCCCGTGCCGATGGCCACCACCCGGTCCCACCGGCAGCCCTTATGGAGCAAACCGGAAACGATCAGAGAAGCCAATCCAAACTGGCACAGGTAAGCGGCACCAAAGGGCCACCCTGCCCAGCCTCCGAGGATCACCGCGCTGGCCAGCACCGCCGCAATGCCATCCGCGACGCCTTGCCGGACAACCAGCAGTGCCACGGGCCACGATACGCAAAGCGCCATGACACTACCCATAAGGGTCAGCAGGCTGTTTTGTGCCTGTGAAATAAGGCCGGCCACCATCGCCTGCAAACCGATGGTTAGCACTACCGTGCAAGACAGCGACAAAAGCCTTTGCGTGATCCTCAAAGCGGCTTTCCCGGTTTAATCGAGAGAATGACCGGCCGTAAAGGGCAGCAGGGCGATGTTGCGCGCCCGCTTGATCGCTTCACGAACCTTGCGCTGATGTTCGGCACAATTGCCGGAAATCCTGCGCGGTACGATTTTGCCGCGTTCGCTGACGAAATAGCGCAGATTGCGCACTTCCTTGTAATCGATTTTGAGGGTGCTGTCAGCGCAAAACCGGCAGCCCTTGCGCCGCGAAAAGCGACGGCGGACAGAACGTTTTGCGGGAGCGCCGGTAGTATTTCTTTCATTCATGATCAATTCCTCCTTCAGTACGATGCGATGGGCCAGTTGCCCGATTCCGGTTTACTCTTCTTCTTCGAAACCAGCGGTTTCCTCAGCAGCGGCGGAGGAAGACTCTTCCACAAAGCCTTTTTCCAGTTGAACTGTCTGGAATTTGAGAACGGCTTCGTCGAGGCGCAGTCGGCGCTCGAACTCGTCAATAATGCTCGGATCGGCTTCGAAAACGGTCAGAACGTAACTGCCGCGGCCCTGTTTCCTGACCGGATAGGCAAGCTTGCGCACGCCCCATTCATCGACTTTAAGGAGGTTGGCGTTCAGGTCACCGAGAACGCCCTTGAATTTTTCGACAACGGCGTTGTACTCGTCACCCACTTTTTCCGGATGCACGATCATAATGTTTTCGTAGGTACGCATTTATCTCTCTCCTCTCGAGTGTTTAGCCCCGGCACCCGCCGGAACAAGGAGTAGGCACCAAGTGCCTGCCACAAACCAGAACATGATTTACTATCATATAAATCGGTCTATTTCAATGTTTTTCAGATCGTCAAGCCGTCAGGAGTCTGGAAGTTTGCGTCAGTCAGAGAAAGGGCGCAATCCATCACAAAATTCCCAAGAGGCGATCGGCCACCTGGAAAACGTAAAAGCAACCTATACATTGAACCTAAAATGCATAACGTCACCATCCTGCACGACATAATCCTTGCCTTCCAGACGCAGCAGGCCTTTTTCCTTTGCGCCTGCTTCGCCGCGGCACGCCACGAAATCATCGTAGGCTATTACTTCGGCCCGGATAAATCCTTTTTCAAAGTCACTGTGAATAACACCGGCAGCCTGAGGAGCGCGGTCCCCCTGACGAATGGTCCAGGCACGCACCTCCTTGACGCCTGCCGTGAAATAGGTAATCAGGCCTAGCAACTGATAGCCGGCCTGGATCATACGATCGAGGCCGGAGCACTCCAGCCCCATTTCCTTGAGAAACTCCTGTTTTTCCTCTCCGTCGAGTTCGGCAATCTCCGCTTCGATCTTGCCGCAGATAGCCACGGCTTCTGCGCCTTCGCGGGCTGCGAGCTCCCGTACCCTGGCGACATGCGGATGTTCACCCTGCAGATCGTCCTCGGCGACATTGGCAACGTACAGTACCGGCTTGGCGGTTATAAGATGCAGATCGTAGACAAGACCGCGTTCTTCGTCGGACAGGCCTGCCGCCCGCGCCGGTTTTCCGGCATTGAGAACCTCTCGTACTTTTTCCAGAACCTCCTGCTGCGCCTTGAGTTCCTTGTCGCCGCTTTTGGCCTGCTTTTGAATCCGCGACAGGCGCTTCTCAAGGGTATCCAGATCGGCCAGGTTGAGTTCCGTCTGGATGACTTCGATATCCCGCAAGGGGTCGACGGACCCATCGACGTGCACAACATTGTCGTCATCGAAACAGCGTACGATATTGGCAATGGCGTCAACCTGGCGGATATGTCCCAGGAACTGATTTCCAAGGCCCTCTCCACGGCTGGCGCCGCGGACCAGTCCGGCGATATCGACGAACTCGATGGTGGTAGGCAACACCCTCTGAGGTTTGACGATTGCCGCCAGCGCATCGAGCCGCGGATCAGGCACGGAAACCACGCCCACGTTCGGCTCGATGGTACAGAAGGGGTAATTGGCCGACTCGGCTCCGGCCGAGGTGATGGCGTTGAAAATGGTCGATTTACCGACGTTGGGCAAGCCAACGATGCCACATTTGAATCCCATGAAAATATCCTGCCTAAATAACGATAGCCGGGAAGAGATCCCGGCTATCGATTTTAACGATGTCAGATTCTGACGCTGCGAATCAAACCAGCAGCGGTGCAATAACCAGCGATACAACGCTCATCAGCTTGATAAGGATGTTCATGGCAGGACCCGAGGTATCCTTGAACGGATCGCCAACGGTATCGCCGACAACGGCCGCCTTGTGAGCCTCGCCGCCTTTGACTTCGCCGTCAAGCTCACCCTTCTCGATAAATTTCTTGGCATTATCCCAGGCACCACCGCCGTTGGACATCATCAGCGCCAGCATTACGCCGGCCAGGGTCGCACCGGCCAGCATGCCCCCGAGGGCTTCCTTGCCGATTACGAATCCGACCAGAACCGGAGCTATGACGGCGACCATGCCGGGCAGCACCATTTCGCGCAGAGCGGCACGGGCGGAGATATCAATGCATTTTTCCGGTTCAGGCTTGGCACCAGGCTTGCCTTCGAGAAGCCCGGGAATTTCGCGGAACTGACGACGGATTTCATCAACCATCTTGCCAGCGGCACGACCAACGCTGGTCATGGTCAAAGCACCGATGAAGAAAGGCAGCATGCCGCCAATGAACAGCCCGATGATGGTGGAGGGATTGATAAGGTCGATTTTCTCCAGACCCACCGTGGTGGCATAGGCAGAGAACAGGGCCAGCGCGGTCAGCGCCGCGGAGCCGATGGCGAACCCTTTGCCGATAGCGGCGGTGGTGTTGCCGATCGAGTCGAGTCCGTCGGTAATCTTGCGAACGTCCGGTCCCAGACCGCACATTTCGGAAATGCCGCCGGCATTGTCGGCGATGGGGCCATAGGCGTCGACGGTCATGGTGACGCCAACCGTGGCCAGCATGCCGACCGCGGCGATACCGATACCGTAAAGGCCGGCGTAGTAGTTGGCGACAAAAATGGAAACGCAGATGATCAGTACCGGCAGGGCACAGCTCTCAAGACCGACGGCCAGACCATGGATGATGTTGGTGGCGGGACCGGTTTTGCTGGCCTCGGCAATACGGGTAACGGGGCTGCCCGCGGTATAGTATTCGGTTACCTGGCCAATGGCGATGCCGGACAGGGTACCTGCCAGAATCGCCCAGAACACACCTACGCTCAGGCCTAAACCCATGATCAGGAAATATGCCGCCACCAGAAAACCACCGGCGGCAACGAACGTGGTGTAATGCAGAGCCTTGGCGGGTGCGATGCCCTTGAGGAACTTCATGGAGCCGATGCCGATCAGCGAAAACAGCAGGCCGACGGTCGCCATGGCCAAAGGCAGCTGCATTGCAGCGGCCTGGACATTCACGCCGGATCCGAGCTGGGCCAGCAATGCAGGGCTGGCGGCGGCGGCAATGGCAATGGTTGCAATGATAGAACCGACGTAGGATTCAAAAATGTCGGCGCCCATACCGGCGGTATCGCCGACGCAGTCACCGACGTTATCGGCAATGACGCCGGGATTGCGGGGATCGTCCTCGGGGATGCCGGCTTCAACCTTGCCAACCAGGTCCGCCCCGACATCGGCAGCCTTGGTATAGATCCCGCCACCGACACGGGCGAACAGGGCGATGGACGAAGCACCCATGGCAAAGCCGTTGATGTACTGTGCGGTCTGGGGATCGCCGAACAGCAGATAGGCGATGCCGACGCCGACCAGGCCCAGGGACGCAACCGCCAGGCCCATGACAGCACCACCATTGAAGGACACCAGCAGCGCTTTGCTCTGGCCGGACTGGCGGGCGGCTTCCGTGGTGCGCACATTCGCGCGGGTGGCGGCTTTCATGCCGATAAACCCGCAGATCATCGAGCAGACGGCACCACCCACAAAGGCCAGGGCGGTTTCCTTGTTCATGCCCATGAAGATCAGAAAGAAAACAAGAACGATAAAAATTGCCAGAACCCGATACTCACGTCCGAGGAAGGCCATGGCGCCGGAATGAATGGCGTCCGAAATTTCCTTCATGCGCGCATTGCCGACCGGCTGCGCCTTGATCACATTGTAGATGACAATGGCGATCACAAACCCCACCGCACCAAAGATCGGTGCAAGCTTTGCAAGCATTTGCAGTTCCATTTGTGTTCTTCCCTCTCTGTTAATTTAAAAACACCCGGTTATTGAACTCGTTCATGGCATGCTGTGCACCTTTTTGCATCAACACCTCCAGTGCCCTGACCGAGCTATCCAACACGTTGTCGAGTTGTGATTTCTCCGCGGAAGAAAAGGGGCCCAGAACATATCGGGCAACATCGATCGGTCCGACTGGTCTGCCGATACCAATCCGCAGCCGGATAAAATCCCGCGATCCGATCAGCTCCATGATACTTCGCAGGCCATTGTGCCCGCCATGCCCCCCGCCGGTCTTGATGCGCACCGAACCGAAGGGCAGATCGATTTCATCGTGGATGACGACGAGATCTTCCACACCGAGGCCCTTGCACTTCATGGCGGAGGCTACCGATATACCGCTGCGGTTCATGTAGGTCTGGGGCAGCAGCACCATAACCTCATGCCCTTCCACACGACCGTTCCCCACGATAGCCTGATAAGACTGCCGCTTCAGGGACATGCCGGCTTTTTCAGCAAACTTCTGGGCAACCAGAAAACCGATATTATGCCTTGTTACAGCATATTCCGGCCCCGGGTTGCCCAGACCAACAAGCAGCTTCAAGGATTATCCCCGCGTCCCTATTCCGCGGTTTCTTCCTCGACGGATGCAGCAGATTCTTCCGTCTCGGAGGAACGGCCCGTGACGGTCACCACGGTAAAATTGACATCCGGGGGCAATTCGACACCGGCGGGGAGCCGGAGGTCGCTGGCGTGCAGCGCATCGCCGATATTCAACCCGGTGACGTCAACTTCAAGAGACCCGGGGATATTGGTCGGCAGGCACACAAGTTCGATCTCGTGGCGGATAACCTGCAGATTGCCGCCCTGTTTCTCGCCTTCGGACTTGCCGACGGCAACCAGAGGAACCATAACATGGGCTTTCTCTTTGAGATTGAGGGCCTGAAAGTCGACATGCAGGGGGACTCCGCGCACCGGATCAAGCTGCATGTCCTTCAGGATTACAACCTTGCCGTCAAAGTCGCCTTCGCCCTTGAGGGTGATCAGCGTATTCCAGGCAGCTTCGCTCTCGAGAATAGCGGCGAGTTTTTTGGGTTCCACGGTCAAAGCGCAAGCCGCAACCCCTTTGCCGTACATGACGGCGGGTACCAGCCCTTCGCGACGCAGACTGCGAGCAGTCCCTTTTCCAAGCCCTTCACGCAGGCTGACATTCAATTCCGTCTGTGCCATGTATCAGATCCTCCAATCATCAGTCTGTTACGGTTCATGTAGAACCCTGTCGGTGTTTTATACAAAAAGAGAGCTGACCGATTCACTGCCGTTAATGCGCCGAATGGCCTCGGCAAGAAGCTCGGCCACGGAAAGTTGCCGTAACCGTTTGCAGGCTTTGAGTTTATCCAGCAAGGGAATCGTGTTGGTGACCACCACTTCTTCCAGGCAGCTGTTGTCGATCCGCTCCAGAGCGGGACCGGAAAGAACCGCATGGGTCGCAAAGGCATGCACCTTCCCGGCACCCTTGTCCTTCAGCGCCTGGGCGGCCTGACAAAGCGTTCCGGCGGTATCGATCATATCATCCACGATGATGCAGGTTTTGCCTTCGACATCACCGATGATGTTCATGACCTGAGAAACATTGGGGCCGCTGCGACGCTTGTCGATGATCGCAAGACTGGCATCGAGGCGTTTGGCAAAGGCCCTGGCCCGCTCCGTGCCGCCGGCATCAGGGGAAACAACCACCAGCGAATCCGAAAACCGGTCGGCAATGTCCCGCAGAATCACCGGTGCGGCATAGAGATGATCGACGGGAATATTAAAGAAACCCTGTATCTGACCGGCGTGAAGATCCATGGTCAGCACCCTGTCGAACCCCGATGTAGAAATGAGATCGGCGATCAGCTTGCTGGTAATCGGGGTACGCGGCGCAACCTTGCGATCCTGCCTTGCATATCCAAAATAGGGAATAACGGCGGTAATACGGGCGGCCGAAGCCCGTTTAAGGGCATCGGCCATGATCAGCAACTCCATAAGATTGTCGTTGGCGGGCGCACAGGTAGGCTGAACCACATAAACATCCCTCCCCCTGACGTTTTCTCCGATCTCGACCATGATTTCGCCATCCGAAAAAGGGCGCACCTTGGCAGCCCCCAACGGAACGGCCAGATGACCACAGATTTCACGCGCAAGAGGCGTGTTCGAATTACCAGAGAAAATTTTCAGGTTGTTCACGACAGATCCCCAGAGATTTTAAGTAGAAAAAAACTGCAGGCCATGGAAACCATGACCTGTTATGCGACGAACCCCGGAAGTGTCCGCCTGCCGACTCGCACCACCATCGAAACAACCTTCCGAAGGGGGCACGACTATGTAGGGTGGCTGGGGCGCCAGGGTTCGAACCTGGGAATGCCGGAATCAAAATCCGGTGCCTTACCGCTTGGCGACGCCCCAACAATACACACAATCTCTATATCTTTCCGACAAACCCTGTCTTTCGTCAAAGACATCAATCATTTATCGGCTTGACAGCAAAAGCCCTGAATCCGGGCTGTCTACCCATTTCCTCGGCGGCGGCACGAGCCCGATCGCCATTGCTGAAGACACCAAAAACGGTCGATCCGCTGCCACTCATGAGAGCCCCTTCGGCCCCCAGATCAATCAGCTGTCGCTTGACCTGCCCGATCAGAGGAAAACGCGCTGCCGTTACGTTCTCAAGATCGTTGTGCAGCACATTAACGATCTCCTCTACCGTGCCGGAAAACCGAGGTATTCTAAGATCATCCCGACCAGATGTCAACCGCAAATTTTGATAAACCCAAGCCGTTGAAACTTCCAGTCCCGGATTGACCAGTACATACCACAAAGGCGGCAGCCCGACCACCCGTTCCAGGTTTTCACCGATGCCCGTAGCCCACGCGGCATGCCTGAAAATGAAAAAAGGCACATCGGCACCGAGTTTAACCCCCGTCTCCATGAGCTGGGCAGGCGAAAATCCCAGCTCCAGCATCTGATTGAGGCCCATCAGCACCGTTGCCGCATCGGACGAACCACCCCCGAGACCGGCCGCTACAGGGATATTTTTCTCAATGACAATCTCCACTCCCCGGCTCATGCCGGCGCGCCGGAGAAGCACCTCGGCGGCCCGGGCCGCGATATTTCCCTGGCCTGCTGGCAAGGTCAGGCCGTCACATCGGACCCGGATTCCAGGGCCCTCGACAATGGCCATCTCAATTTGATCATATAGCGAAACCCGCTGCATAAGCATGGCCAGGTCATGATAACCGTCTTCGCGGCGCCTGAGCACATGCAGACAAAGATTGATTTTGGCCGGCGCCAGAAAAGTGGTCATTGAAAGCAGCCTTAACGCGAAAGATGAACAAACAGGTTCTGTGTCGGGATTACTCCCTCAAGGCGCCTATCTATTAATAAATTCGCCTCCTCATGTCAAGCCTTATCCCGGCTATAAATGGCCCCGAATGATAGATTTAATTTTAAAGACGGACGAAATAATCTTCCCAGGCCGCCGTGATGGTCTCCTTGCTGAGAACCGGCGGATAGCCGTGATAGGAGGCATCGGCCAATATGTGTTCGACCAGATCCTGAGGATGACAGGCGCTGTAACGGATTTCGAGGCGCTTGTAATAATTGCTCATCAGGTAATCGAAAACTTCCTTGTCAAAAACAATACTGTTGAGTTGACAGACCTGACGGAAAATGTTCTCGAACTGTTCCTCTGTAGGGTAGTCGACTTTGAACTTGTAATGGATGCGCCGCAGAAAGGCTTCATCCACCAGCTGCTGCGGCTCGATGTTGGTGGAAAAAATCACCAGGTTATCGAAGGGAATTTCAAATTTCATCCCTGTGTGCAGCGTAAGAAAGTCGATACGCCGGTCAAGCGGAACCATCCAACGGTTTAACAGCAATTGGGGGTCGACCGATTGTCGTCCGAAATCGTCGATAATGAAAATGCCGTTATTGGCCTTTACCTGAAGGGGGGATTCGTAATATTTGGTGATCGGATTGAAGTCGAGATCGAGGGTTCGCAAGGTCAGCTCGCCCCCGGCAATGACCACCGGCCGCCGTACAAACAGCCAGCGCTCGTCATAGGCACAGGCTCCGTTTTCAACTTCCAGAGCGTGATGGTTGACCGGGTCGTAGACATTGATGATTTCCCCCCGCACATACAAGGCATAGGGCATATAAATGCCGCCCGGCAGCAGTTCGGCAATAGCCTCGGCGATGGAGGTCTTGCCGTTGCCCGGCGGTCCGTAAAGAAAAATTTCCTTTCCCGAACTCAGTGCCGGCCCCAGACGCCGCAACAACCGATCGCTGACAACCAGATGGGAGAAGACCTGATGCACCCTTTCCTGGCTTATCAGGAGACTACGCACCGTCTGGAGGTCCACCATGTCGCGGTAATCGTCAAGAGCAACCGGGGCGGGTCCTACATAACGGGAAACATCGAGCAGCGCCGAGGCCCGACGGATGCCTGGTTCGGTAATACAATACTGATAGGTGCTTTTGGAATAGAGGGAGGCCCCCTTCACTTTGACAAAATGCTCTCTTCGGAGCTCTTCCACTGCCAGATCGAGAATATGCCCCGGAAGCTTGACCCGATCGCTCAGGTCGGCGAGGGTAAAGTCTCCAAGGAACAGGGCATGCTTCAATGCCAGATCGGCAATGAAAAACAGGTCGAGGCCGGTATCTTCGATGGTCTGCGGGCATTCCGGAGGCTTTCGAAAAAAATTCTGAAGCTTCTTCTCATCGAGCGATCCCTGGGCACAAAGATTCTGCCCCAGCCGCCCTCCCCGCAGCCTCTGACGCTGTAACGCCGCGCTGAGTTGCTGTTGAGATATTACACCCTCTTCTACCAACCTTTCACCCAGGGGAATTTTCATAACGCCAGCCTTCCATGGTGTTTGGATTACATTTGCAAGCAGCATTGCCCTGCTTGCCGAAAATTCATACTGAAAGTTTACGTTAAAAACCGCGGGAAGCCAGTTCCGGAAAACCGGAAAATCCTCAAAACGCCCGGCACCTCTGGATAGATCCGGCAGTCATCGGCATCAGGCATCGGGAAACACATTGTCGCGAAACTGGTGAAAATCCGTAAAGCAGGCACGACGGCACTGGAAAAGCAGTAAAAGACTGCAGGCGGCGACGCCGGCGACAATGGCACACATAATGGCAATCTGGTATCTGACCGCAATCAAGGGATCGGTACCGGAGAGGATCTGGCCGGTCATCATGCCGGGAAGCGTTACCAGACCGGCGGCGGCCATCGAATTGGTGACCGGAATGAGCGCTGCGCGAAACGCCTGCCGCAAGGCCGGAGCGGCTGCTGTTGCGGCGCTGGCGCCGAGACACAGGGCGACTTCGATCTCGTCGCGCCGGTCACGCAGTTCCGACAGATACCTCTCCAGCGCCAGGGTCGCACCATTCATGGAATTTCCCAGGATCATACTGGCCAGCGGCACCAGGTAGCGGGGGTCGTACCAGGGGGAAGGACCTACGACCAGCAGACAGAAATAGGCCGTCACCGAACCACAGCCAAACAGCAGCGCGATGCCGATCATGCGGTGCAGACCGCGCAGCCGCGATTTTATCCGACCACCGATGATCTGCAGGGCGAAGGCGACCATGCTCAGCAGAATCATCAGGGTGAGTAAGGGGCTGCGTACGGCAAAAACCAGTCGCAGCAGAAAACCGACCGCGACCAGTTGCGCCACCATGCGGAGCGAGGCCCACAACAACGCCCGTTCCCGCCCAGCACCGCTAAGACGCGCCAGCCCCACAACCAGCAGGATCAGGCCATATGCGAAAGCCATATTCGCCGCATTCGGGTCGATTATCACGGCCTGATTCATGGCAGGTCTCCCCCGGCGTCGGAATGTACCAGAAAACGGCGCAAGGCCGCGCTGCGAGGATTATTGAACAGATCCCCAGCCGGCCCCTGCTCCTCGATTTTTCCGTCATTGAGGAACACGGCCTGGTCGGCGACGCGCGGCACAAACCATAAATCATGACTTGCCAGCAGCAACGTCACGCCCCGCGTGCGACACAGGCTGCGAAGCGATCGGGCGAGCCCGTCACAGGCCGGTCGGTCCAGGGCGCTGGTCGGTTCGTCCAAAAGCAGCATGGCCGGGCGACCGACAAGCGCCCGCGCCAATCCGACCCGCTGCTGCTGCCCCAGAGACAAGGAACCGGCCGGCCGGTCCAGAAACTCGCCGGACAACTGCGCAAGATCCAGCACCTCCCGCCACAGCGGATCACGCAGCGGCGGCGGTTGCTGTTTGCGTAGCAGAAACGGTGCCCGCAGGTTATCCAGCACACTCCCCTGGAACATGGTGGTTTTCTGCGGCACCAGAGCGACCCGCTGGCGCAGCTGCACAGGATTCATCGAGGCGATATCCATACCGTCAAGCAGAATCCGGCCCGCAGTCGGATCTTCCAGCCGATTGACAAGACGCAACAGCGTGGTCTTGCCGCCACCGGAGGGGCCTATCAGCACCACGGCGTCCCCGGCCGCAATCTCCAGGCAGACATCCCGCAGAATGTGCACGGACGATCCGTCCTGGCGCAGACGAACCCTGGTGATATTTTCCAGCCTCAGCAAGGTTTGACAGCTTTCTCAGGCATCACTGCCACGCAACCGGCCCATGACCTGTTTAAGATCTTCCCACACTTCCCGCTTCGAAGCGGGATTCCTCAAAAGATAAGCCGGGTGGTATGTAGGCATCAGCGGAATGCCTTCGTATTCACGCCACTGGCCCCGCAGACGACTGACAGCCTGCTTTTCCCGCAGCAGCGTCTGGACCGCAAAACGCCCCATACCCACAATGACACGAGGGCGGATGGCCGCCAACTGTCGTATCAAAAAGGGTTCGCAAGCGGCAATTTCCTCTGACTGCGGATCCCTGTTGCCTGGTGGCCGACACTTCAGCACGTTGCAGATATAAACATCCTCCCGGCCCAGCCCCATGGCAAAAAGCATCCGATCCAGCAGGCGCCCGGCCTCGCCGACAAAGGGCATCCCCTGCTTGTCCTCTTCGCGGCCCGGAGCCTCGCCGACCAGCACCAGGCGAGCCGCGGCACTACCGCAACCGAACACAATGTGTTCGCGTTTTTCGCAGAGCATGCAACGTTGGCAATCTCCCAGATCCGCGCGGATCTCTTCCAGACTTTCCGGTCGGCACGGTCCGGCACCATCCCCAGAGTCCTGGGAGGTCACGCAAACCGGCAGATCCTCTGTCGGCACGGCAGGCGGCAAATGCCGCACCCCGAGTAATTGGAGGTTTTCCAACAACCCGCGCACCTGGCCGACCGTCTCACAAACATCACGGTAAAGCTTATCCGGCATATCTCTTTACATTTCCCTGGCTGCGGGATTATGCTTGCAGCAGAAATCAACGCAGGTATCCATGGCGTTCATATTGTTCATCACCACATTTTTCGCGATTCTCGCTATCCCTGCCGATGCATCGGCCTGGGGTCTCGGTGTCCATCTGCAACTGGGCTCGCAGGTGCTTGGCGAACTGCACCTTCTGCCGGAAACGCTGCGGCACCTGATCGCCGCGCATCCTTTCGATTTTCTCTACGGCTGCATCAGCGCCGACATCACTCTCGGCAAACGTTTCACCCATTACCTGCAGCACTGCCATTCCTGGCGGGTAGGCTGCCGCATCCTCGAAGCCGCCGAGAACGATGCCCAGCGCGCCTGTGCCTACGGCTACATCGCCCATCTGGCTGCCGACACCATTGCCCACGCCTATCTGATTCCCTACAAGCTGGTGCGAACCTTCAATACCGTCATGCACAAACACACTTACTGGGAGATGCGCTTCGAAGGCCGGGTAAATCCCGCCTGCTGGGCCCTGGCGCGCTCTTTGGCACAGAAAGATCTGAGTGCCGACGACACCATGCTGCGCAAAACTCTGGCACCGACGCTGTTCTCCTTTGGCACCAACAAGCGTCTGTTCAACTCTCTGCTATTGTTGAGCCGCCTGCAGCAATGGCAGAAAATGCTACGTTCCCTTTCCGAGCACTCCAAGTGGACGCTACAGGAAGACAATCAGGATGAATACCTCGGCCTGGCCCATGAAGCCGTAATGAGCGTGTTGCGGCACATGCAGGACAGCCCTTACTGGAAAGCCGATCCCGCTGGAGAAAGGGCCCTTAACGCCGCCAGGGCCATCCGCAAAAATCTGCGGCTGCTCTGGCTGGAGGGGAAGTTGCCCGACAATCAGGCAGAGCAGTTGCTTGGCGAGATCAAACTGCGGCTGCGCCGCGGAATCACTCATCCGGAAAAACTTCTCGAACTGCTGTCGGGCTACTGACCTGCCCCGTTGCCCGCCGCCGAGGGATATCGCAGGCGCAGCAGCCTGTCCAGCACCACATCGGCCAGTTCGGCTTTGCTCATCAAGAGGCACTGCTCGGCGGTGCCGTTGCGATAAAAAATCCGAACCAGATTGGTGTCTACCTCAAAACCGGCCTCGGGGTGACTTACATCATTGGCAAGGATCATGTCCAGATTCTTGTTCTTCAATTTTCGCAACGCATGTTCTTCCAGATTCTCCGTCTCCGCGGCAAAGCCGATGAGCAGCCGGTCGCCCTTCACCCGGCCCAATTCCGACAGGATGTCCGGATTCTTGAGCAGGTTCAGCTGCATCCTGTCTGCAGGCCCCTTTTTGATTTTCTGCTTATCCCGTTGTTCCGGCCTGTAATCCGCAACCGCCGCTGCCTTGATCACCACCGTCACCACCGGGAGGCACTCCATGACCGCCTGTTGCATCTGCAGAGCGCTGGACACCCTGCGCACGTCGATCCCTGCCGGCGGCGCCAGACAGGTCGGTCCCGACACCAGGATAACCCGCGCCCCGCGTCGACTGGCGGCACGGGCGATGGCGTATCCCATTTTGCCGGACGAATAATTGCTCAGGTAGCGCACCGGATCGAGTTCCTCGCGGGTCGGACCGGCGGTGACCAGAATGGTTTCCGATGCCAGATCCTGCGGAGTCAGCAACCGTAGTGTTTCCTCCCATACCACATCGGGCTCGGCCATCTTGCCCTGCCCTTGCCAACCGCAGGCCAGAAGCCCGCTGACCGGATCGACAAAACCGTACCCAAGGTTCCTCAGCCGCGCCTGGTTGCCCTGATAGACGGGATTTTCCCACATATTGCTATTCATGGCCGGCACGAACAACACCGGCGCTTTGGTCGCCATGATCGTGGTTGTGAGCAGGTCATCGGCCAGACCGGCGGCCACTTTTCCAATCAGGTTGGCGGTTGCGGGCGCCACTACCAGCACGTCGGCACGGTCCGCCAGTGTGATGTGGCCAATTTCCCGCTCGCTGATCAGGCTGAACAAATCGGTGTGCACGGGATTGCCCGACAATGTCTGGAAGGTCAGCGGCGTGATGAATTCGGCAGCGGCGCGGGTCATGATGACATGCACCTGCGCGCCGGCCTTGACATACAGCCGGACCAGTTCCGCGGCCCGATAAGCCGCTATGCCTCCCGTAACCCCGACGACGATCTGTTTGCCGGTCATCATCGCCTGCCTCCCTCAATCAAAATAATTCAGGAACGGATTGCCGCGCCGCTCGTGGCCGATGGTCGTCTGCGGACCGTGGCCGGGATAGACCAGGGTGTGGTCGGGCAGCGTCAGCAGCCGATCCTGCAAACCCTTGAGCAATGTCAGATGGTCGCCGCCTGGCAGGTCGGTCCTGCCGATAGAGCCGGCGAACAGCACATCGCCGGCAAACAGGGCATCGCCGCAGCTGAGACAGACACTGCCGGGCGAATGTCCCGGCACATGGATGACCTGCAGGGCCATGCAACCGACTTCCAGCACCTCGCCATCCTGCAGGAACCGGCTCGGCTCGGGGGAAGGGTCGATCCGGGACAGCCCGAATGCCGCAGCATGTTCCGACGCAGACCTCAGCAGCGGCAGGTCCGCCGAATGCAGCAGCAGTTCGGCATTGGTTGCCTCGACAAGAGTGCGATTGCCGCCGATGTGATCGAAGTGACCATGGGTATTGATAACGGTCTTCAACACCATTTGCTGCGCTTCGAGCATGGCCAGGATCCGGTCACCGTCTCCGCCCGGATCGATGACAATGGCCTGGCGGGTCCGCGGACACCCCAACAGGTAACAGTTGACGCCAAGTGGTCCCGTAACAACAGATGCTTGCCAGAACGCGCTCAATGGTCATCCCTCTCGTTCAGATTGAAAAGATCCAGGTTTTTCCCGCGCAACTGGTCCCCGATGGCGCAATTGAATCCTCTCCGGCGGCGCTCGGCCGGCTGCCGCCTCGTTTCGGCCGTTGCCGTGTCCGTAGCGGGGACGCCGCACTCCGGTGCCGCGGTGGCGGAGCGGCCGCCCTCATCTAACAACAGGGGTGCGACGGAACCGGTCTTGTAGAAATAGCGATCATAGATGCGATGGTAGCCGGTCCAGGACTCGTCGCTGTCCGGTTCTTTATCGATATGGGCCTGGATACCGTTGATCTTGGAATCGAGATCGTCAAGATAGTTGAGGATGGTGGCTTCCAGTGTCTTGGGTCGTTTGGGGGAACCGTATTCGTATTGCCCATGGTGGGACAGCAGCAGATGTTTCAGTAGCAGCGCCGTTTCCGGCGGGAAATCCTCGACCTGCGCCAGCTTGCTGTCGAGCATCTGAAACCCGATGGCAATGTGCCCCAGAAGCTTGCCTGCATCGGTATAGCCGAAGCTCCTCTCATAACAGAGCTCGGCCACCTTGCCGATATCGTGCAGCAGAGCGCCGGTCAGCAGAAGATCCCTGTTGACGGATGGATAGTGGCGACAGATGTCATCCACCAGGCGGGCCACTGCCAGGGAGTGATCCAGCAATCCGCCCAGATAGACATGATGAATGGCCTTGGCCGCCGGGGCACTGGCGTAACCATGCATGAACGACTCGTCGGCAAGGAACCGCTCCATCAGGGTTTTCAGGCAGGGGGTGGTGAGACTCTCGATCCAGGCACCGAGTTCCGACAGCATGTCGGCCTTGCTCCGCGTGGCCACCGGCATGTAATCGCCCAGATCGACCTGTGAATCCTCGAGCTTTTTCAGATCCTGCACGACCAGCTGCATTTTCCCGAGGTACAGACTGGCTTTACCCTGCACCTGCACAAAGTCATCCTTGTCAAAAGCTCCTGATAGTTCCTCGACGCGGTCCCAGACACGCCCTTCGATTTCCCCGGTGCGGTCCATCAGCTTGATGGTGAGGTAGGGCTTGCCGTTGCGCGCCATGGCGGTAATTTTTTCTCGTACCAGGAAGGATTCCTGAACAATATCCCGGTCCCTGATCTGACCCGCATAAACTTTTTTCACCTGCATCTCCCGGTTGGTACAGAACGGATGATTTGTTCTCCGATATGGATGCCGTCAAGGGCTGCACTCATGATGCCCCCGGCATAGCCGGCCCCTTCGCCCGCAGGGAAAAGGCCGGGATGGGAAACGGACTGTCCGTCACTCCCGCGCAAAATTCTCAAAGGCGCCGAGGTTCGCGTTTCGATGCCTACCAGTGTCGCATCGCCGGTAATGAACCCTCGCATGCGCCGATCGAAATGGGGCAGGGCCCGACGTAGCCCGATCGTCACAAAGTCGGGCAGCGCCTCGGCGAGCTCCGCTTCGCATACGCCCGGACGACAAGTCGAGTGCAAAGGGCCGCTGCCACTGCCGAGAAATGCCAGCAGGTTCTGAGCCGGGGCACGGAAGGTCCCGCCGCCCAGGGCGAAGGCCTGCCGTTCCCAGCGGCGCTGAAAACGCACGCCGGCCAAAGCGTCGTGGTCATCGAAATCATCGGGGCGCACCGCAACCACCAGGGCGCTGTTGGACATTTCGCCGTCGCGCCGCAGGTAACTCATGCCATTGACAACCATGCCGTCCGGCTCGGAGGAAGCCACCACGACCTCGCCACCCGGGCACATACAGAAGGAATAGATTCCTCGTCCGGTCTGGGGGTCGTTCCATGTCAGGGCATACTCTGCCGCCGGGAGCCTCGGATGGCGTGCATGGCCAAACTGGATGCGGTTGATCAGCTCCGTCGGGTGCTCCACCCGCACACCCACCGCGAAAGGCTTGGCCTCCATGGCCACCCCTGCCGACCGGAGCATGTGATAGGTATCCCGCGCACTATGGCCGCAGGCCAGCAGCAGGCTGTCGCAAGGCATTTCCTCCCTTCCGTCGAGAATCCCCCCGGTGATGCCTCCTTCATGGACCACCAGGGAACTGAGCCGGGTCCTGTAACGGATATCGACCCCCAGTTCGGTCAGCATCTGACGAAACCGGATCAGCACCAGGCGCAGCCGATCCGTTCCGACATGCGGCTTGGATTCGATGAGAATGTCTTGCGGCGCCCCGCATGCCACCAGTGTTTCCAGAACCGCCCTGTGCCAGGGGTGCCTGACCCTCGTGGTCAGCTTGCCGTCGGAAAAGGTACCTGCGCCGCCTTCGCCAAAAGCGATGTTACTGTCGGGGTCAAAGTGACCCTCGCTGCGAAATCGCCGCACGTCCCTGACCCGACTCTCGACAGGACCGCCACGCTCCACCAGCGTAACCCGTGCGCCGCTGCGGGCCAGCCTCCAGGCGGCAAACAGGCCTGCCGGACCCATGCCTACGACCAGCACCCGCCATGGCCGGAGCAACGGCACAATCAGCGGCAAAGTCGGCGCTTCAGCTTTTTGCAGGCGGGAAAGACCGCGATGACGCTGTAGCAGCGCAGCTTCGTCGGCTACCTCGAACTGAACATTGAACACGCGCAGAATACGGTTTTTCCGCCGCGCGTCGATACCGCGGCGGACAATCCTGAGGTTTTTAAGCGCGTCGGGAGCGACGCCGAGTTCCTCGCCGATGCGCAACGGCAGCAATCCCTCGCCCTCGTCAAGGGTCAGTGCGATTTCTCGTAACAACAGGGACATGATGCTCAGATAGTCCAGTAGGATTGAGGAGCAGTAACCTTGTTCAGCAGCATGACACAGCAAGAGGGAACTCGAGATTGAAAACCGTCCCTTCCCCTTCGGTGCTGCGGACACTGATATGGCCTTGATAAGTCTTGACGATGCGCAATACCACCGACAAACCGAAACCGGTGCCCTTGGCCTTGGTTGTGAAGAACGGATCAAAGATCTTGGTCAGATTTTCTTTCGGAATCCCGCTGCCGGTGTCGGAAACCGCTATGGAAACCTTGTTGCTGTCGTACCGCACCGTCACCCCCAGACACCCGCCGTGCTGCATCTCGTACAGAGAGTTGGCGAAAAGATTATTGAAAATCTGCTCGATTTCACCGATATCCGCCATGATCGGAGGCGGCACCTGTTCATATTGTCGTTCAACTTTTACATGGCAGGATTTCAGCTGCTCGTCAAAACCATCCAGGATACGATCGATGGTTTCGACCAGGCAGACAGGCTTGAGTGTGACTTTCGGGCCCTTGCTGGCATCCAGAAGCTTGGACAGGATCGCGTCGATACGATCAACCTCGTACAGCAATTTATCGATGTAGCCGGATTTTTCGGCATCATGGGCCAGTACCGGTTTCAGAATCTGGGCGAACAGGCCGATAGCATTGAGAGGGTTGCGGATTTCATGGGCCATGCCGGCCGAAACATGGCCAAGGGCTGCGAGTTTCTCAGCCTGCAGGATTTCCGCATGCGCCAGTTCAAGTTCTTGGGTTTTTTCCGCGACGCGACGCTCCAGCTCCAGGTTCCAGCTTTCGATTTCGTTTAACAGCCGTTCCCGTTCCTGACGCAACTCCCGATTGTGTATCTCGATGCGCCGGATACGAAGGACATTTTCAATCCTTTCTACAAGATCCTGGTTTTTGAAGGGCTTGAGAATATAATCAGCAGCGCCGGCCTTCATAACCTCCACGGCGATCTGCTCGCTGCCTTTGCCGGTCAGCATGATGACGTAGGTGTCGGGATGATGCTGCCGCAGATATCGCAGGGTCGTCATGCCGTCCATAACAGGCATCATGTAGTCAAGCAGCACCAGGGCAGGCGACTGCCGCGAGACAATCTTCAGGCACTCCTGACCGCTCTGGGCCGTGAGCACCTCAAAGCCGCGACTGGTCAGCACCATCCTCGCCAACTGCAGGATTATTGCCTCGTCGTCCACCACCAGAATCCGGTTGGGCATACCTGTCTCCACTGAAGGCTGAAAAAACGCCGTAACGCCATCGGGCGGCCCTTATACAACGCCTTCAAGGATAACCTTCACCAATTCGCGAATGCAAGGGGGAAATACCGACTGGCCAGCAACCCTGCGCATGGCAAAAAAAAGAGGCGACCACCTGTCGCCTCGCAGACATTTGAAACCGGGAAGGAATCAGTTCGGCACCCGGACGGTCATGACCGGAACCGGGGATTTGCGCACCACCTTTTCCGCCGTGCTGCCGAACAGCACATGATCCAGGCCGGAGCGCCCCTGCGTGCCCATGATAATGAGATCGGCGGACAACTCCCGGGCCTTTTTGATGATCTCGTCAAACGGGATCCCCGGCAGAATGAAGGTCTGGTAATTTTCAAAATCTTCCAGGTGCATGACGCAAAACTTTTCCATCATCTTTCGCGCGCCTTCTTCGATTTCCTCTTCCAGGGACTCAAAAGAGATGTGGGGAACGTAAAATCCCTTGAGATCCACCGGTTCGTTGATAACGTGCACGATGGCGAGCAGAGCCTGGTACTTACGCGCCATGGCCAGCGCATATCCAAAAGCGTACTCGGAGTTTTCAGAAAAATCCGTGGCAAAGAGAATCGTTTTGAAATCCTTCATTATCCCCCCAGAAATAGTCAGTTCGCTCTGGCCGATCGGTTCTCCGCCAGCATCTTGTGCATGATGTTTTTCAGCTCATCGACCTTGACCGGCTTATGAATGTATTCAAATGCGCCCAGCTGAATCGCCTCGAGATACGATTCGACACCGCCGTAGGCTGTCACCATGATCACCCGCGTGCTGGGGTAGTGGCGATTCAGTTCACGAAGGAAGGACAGACCATTCATTTCGGGCATCCTCAAGTCGCTGATGACCACATTGACCTTATGCTGACGAAGAAATTCCAGGGCTTCATAGCCATTGGCGACACTGTCAACCTCGTATCCTTCTTCCTGCAGAATGGCGCGCAAGGCGATCCGGGCATTTTCCTCATCATCCACGACCAGAACCTTCTCATGACTCTGCACCAGTGCCACCCCCCTTCCTTATTTTTGCCTAAAGCATATCACCGCCGCAGGGGCTGTCAAGTGCTTGCTGAATCTTTACAAATCGTGGATTATTCAGTTTTTTCAATAGGTTGCTGGCACTTGCGGGTATGTGGAGACAAACGGCAAAAGCAGCAGTCAAATCGCGGCGCAAAGATCATCGCCACCACAACCGGCACAGCAGTTCAAGCAAAACCGCAAGCTGTCGGACGCCCGTTTGACCAACAGCAAGAACATCGTCATGTCGAAGGGTTCTGGTTGCCAGCCCCGCCGCCCGGTTGGTTACGAAACTCAATCCGACGAGTTCCATGCCGAAATAACCGGCCATGATGGCCTCCGCCACCAGCGACATGGAAACGGCATCGGCACCCAGTCGTCCCAGAGCGCGCACTTCGGCCGGGGTCTCGTAACTCGGCCCGGCTACGGCTGCCAGCACCCCCTGGTAAAGAGTCATGCCCCGCGCCAGGGCCTGCTGGTGCAGATCCGGATAAAGATCACTGCGGTAGAGGTGGCAGAGATCGATAAAGATATCGCCCGGCATCCCTCGAAGAGGATTGTCTCCCGACAGGTTGATATGGTCCTGGACAAACATGAAGCGGCCGGGCTGCAGGTCAGAATGGATGCCGCCAACGGCATTGGTCAAGAGCAGGCGCCGGCAGCCCAGAGCATGAGCAAGCCTTACAGGCATGGCCGACTGCCAGGCTGAAAAACCCTGGTAAAGGTGGAAACGCCCCTGAAATACCAGCACTCTGCGTCCATGCAGGGTCCCGGCAACCAGCTGTCCGGCATGCCCGGCTACGGCACCGCGGGGAAAACAATCGAAGTCCCGGTAATCCCACAGGCCTGTTACGGCCACATGCTCCGCTGCCGCGCCAAGGCCCGACCCCAAAATGATGGCCAGGTCAGGCGGTTCGTCCCCGAAACCGGAATGCACCGCCGCAACCGCGGAAGCAAGGTTTTCCTCATGGTGCATCGCTCATGCCTTCAACGTCCGCGGAACCAGCCGTCGGTGAAGGGGCATCGGCCGTAGCCGACGATCGCGCGAAAACCACTGTACATGCGCCTGGCAGAGATACTTCACGACCATCGACCCAGGCCTGCATGCCACCGGCAATGTCGAGCCGAATGATGGCAGACTCGCGGATCGTCCACTCGACAAGAGTGCCATCCTGCATATCGTAGCTTTGCAGGGGCCGTTGATCGGCTTCGATCTCCAACCATCCGGCGCCCTTCGCGGCCAGGCGGAAAATGCTGCCGCCATCGGCCAGGGGAAAAGTGATCATCCGCGAATCCAGGGCCAGCTCTGCGCGGGATGGGCTGATCAGGGGTTGGGCCGGCACGGGGCCGGCAACAACCGGCGCGGCCGGTACGGAAACATTTGTGCTGGTCTGGCCGCTTGCCTCATCGGCAGTTTCTTCAATGGAAGCTTCTGCGCCGTCGGATTTCTCGACTTTTGGAGCAAACTTGCCGGCGATGCCGATAATCAGCAATCCGATAACCACCGCAAGCAGCGCGCCGATCGCAAGATACCACCAGAACCGGCCTGTGCCGCGGTATCTGAAACGTCGGTCCGAGAGCAAAGCATCCGGCTCGGATGGACCGTCATCCGCCTGTGAAGCCGGACGAACCTGCCGGTAGGCAGCGACCAGCGGCGCAGGGTCGAGCTGCAGCAACACCGCATACTGTCTCAAAAAGCCAACCGCATAGGGAGCCGGGGGCAATTTCTCCAAGTCGCCGTTTTCAAATGCTTGCAGATAAGTCTGGCGGATGCGGCTCTGCTCCGCCATCGCATGCAAGGTCAGGCCGCGGGCCTCGCGCGCCATGCGCAACTGCGTGCCAAAGTCCGGAAAGGCGGGCATTTCAGCGGAAACAGTTTTCTGAGTGGTTTCATCCATGGTCTTTCACCTCACTGCAGCATATCGAGATAATCACCGGCGCGCAGCCCCAGTTCAGACTCGGGAATCAGTTCCGTCACTCTGGTAAAAGATTGCCGGGCCTTTTGCATATCGCCGTTTTTCATAAAAGCCAGTCCCATAAGAAAGTGCAGGCGGCCGTATTGCGGAGACAAAACCAGCGCCTTGCGATACTCAACCAACGCCCGGTCCACCTGTCCCAACACGCTCAGTACCTCTCCAAGACGCAGGTAGGCTTCAACATACTGCGGATTCTTGCCCAGGGCTTCCCGGTAGGCCGACACCGCTCCCAGATAATCGCTTTTAAGAAAGCGCGCGATGCCGATCCCCGTCAGGGGGATCTCCGGGCTGGGGAACAACAGATTGTTCACTGCCTTTTCCAGGTACGTCAGAGCCTCGTCCGGTCGTTGCATATCCAGATACAAGGTGCCGATATTGTTATGAAACCGTGGTTCATCCGGTCGCATCCGAATGGCGTTCAGGTAATGTTTTTCCGCTTCGGCATAAGCTTTTTTCCGGTGATAGGCCTGGGCCAGTCCTTCCTGGATATCGGGATTTCGCCTGTCCAGTTTTTCCGCTTCCAGAAAACTGGCCAACGCCGAGGTCGGGTTGTTGTTTTTCAGCTCGGCCACGCCGAGAGTGTACTGTACCTGCGCATTGTCGGACATACTCAAACCCTTGCCGCCGGCAGGCGCGCAGCCGCTTGCCAGCAACGGCAGTATCAGCAGGCACCATTTCAGAAACTTGATTTTTCCAGATATACGCACCTTGAAGCCCCCCATTGAGCAGATCAACGGATTATTGGAGATATTTGCCAAGCAGCAGTTCGAGCCTGGCGCGCGTCGCCGGCGGGATCACTGCGGGATCGGTCATGATGGCGTAACGCAACGCTTCTTGGCAGGCGCAGGCCCTATCGTGACCGGTGGCCAGAATTTCCGCCGCGTGGCGAATGATAAGACGTGCCATGGCGACATTCTGCCTTACCATGGCCACCACCGCATCAACGGAAACATCGTCGTGCCCTTCGTGCCAACAGTCGTAATCGGTTGCCAGGGCGATGGTACCGTAACAGATCTCGGCTTCGCGCGCCAGTCGCGCTTCAGGAATGTTGGTCATGCCGATAATATCCACACCCCAGCTGCGATAAATCTTCGATTCGGCGCGGGTGGAAAAATTGGGGCCCTCGATACAGAGGTAGGTGCCCCCCTCATGTACCGTGGCACCGGCTTTGCGGCCCGCTTCCGCCAGGGTTCGAAAAAGGTCGCGGCATACCGGATCGGCAAATTGCACATGCCCGACAATACCTTCTCCGAAAAAAGAGGAAACGCGCCGGCCCTGGGTGCGGTCGAAAAACTGGTCAGGAACGACGATATGCCCCGGCGCTATGTGCTCTTGCATGCTGCCGACTGCCGACACGGAAATGATGCGCTCGACTCCGAGCTGCTTCATGCCATGGATGTTGGCGCGATAGGGCACTTCCGAGGGCATCAGGCGATGGCCACGGCCGTGACGCGGCAGAAAAACCAGCTGCACGTCTTGCAGTTCACCGACTACAAATACATCGGATGGTTTACCAAAAGGCGTGGAAACCGCAACTTCGCGAAGGTCGCTGAGCCCTTCCATATCGTAAAGACCACTGCCGCCGATAACCCCTATGATGGTCTGCTTCATCTGTTACCTCTCTTTGAGGAATGCTCCGGCGATGACGAATCAACGCCGGATTGCCGCGATTGTGCCGCCGTCAGTTTTCCCTTGAGCTGGCCGCAGGCTGCGGCGATATCCTGCCCCTTGCTGGCCCGGCGCACCGCCACCATACCGCGGTCCAGCAGATACCCCTGGAACCGGGAAACAGACTCCTCCGCGGGCGCCTTGAAGGGAGACGCAGGATGCTCGTTATAAGGAATGAGGTTGACCTTGGCCTTTATACCATGCAAAAGCTTTACCAGTCGGCGGGCATCCTGCTCCGAATCGTTGGTATCCCGGATGAGAATATATTCAAAGGTGATGCGTTGCCTGGGCTGCAGAGGATATTCCCGACAGGCCTTCATCAGTTCAGCGAGAGGATAGCGGCGGTTTATCGGCATCAGACGGTTGCGCACCTCGTCGGTGGTAGCATTGAGCGACACCGCCAGATTGACGCGAATACGGCGTCCCAGCTCCAGCATTTCGGGCACCAGGCCGGCTGTCGACAAGGTGACTTTTCTGGGACTGAAATCAAACCCTTCGGGGGTATAGAGGATCTGTAGGGCTTTGACGACATTGTCGAGGTTATGCAGTGGTTCACCCATTCCCATGAGCACGATGTTGTTGACAGGAGCTTCGGCCATGGCGGCACACACCTGATTGACGATTTCCGCCGGCGCGAGATGGCGCACCAGCCCGAAGCTGCCGGTGTGACAAAATACGCAGCCCATGGCACATCCCACCTGCGTCGAAATGCACAGTGTGCAGCGATGATCCTCCATGGGAATACGCACCGTTTCGACGGTTTCGCCATCTTCCAGGCGAAACAGATATTTTCGGGTGCCGTCCCGGCTTTCTTCAACGGTTTCGGGCACCAGATGCGATATACGCGCACGCTGGCTCAACTGGGACCGCAACTCTTTGGACAGATCGCTCATGGCCTCGAAATCCTGAGCCAGACGGCCATACATCCAGCGCATGATTTGGCGGGCACGGAAACGCTCCTTGCCCATGCCGGCAAGAAATTCTGTCAGTTCCTCAAGGGTGAGATTCTTCAGATCAATCAGGGAAGCGTTGTTCATGCTGTATTCCAAACGGCTACGCAAGCCAGCAGATTCTCAATAAAAAACCCTCCAGATTGTATCCGAAGGGCTCCCCGGGCACAAGGCCCTATCCTGAACTATCCTATCCTGCGAGGCCCGCATCGGGCCAAACAGCTCTACAGCAGTTCCATGCCGGAAAAGAAATAGCCAACCTCGAAGAGGGCGGTTTCCGGCGCATCGGAACCATGCACCGCATTGCGCCCGAGCGAAGTTCCAAACTGGTTGCGCAGCGTCCCGGCAGGAGCTGTGGCGGGGTTTGTAGCCCCCATCAGATCGCGCCATCTGCGAATCGCAGCCTCGGCTTCCAACACCATGACAATGCAGGGTCCGCTGCTCATGAATCCTTTCAGATCGTCAAAAAAAGGCTTATCGGCATGCACGTGGTAAAACCCGGCAGCCTGCTGCTCGGAGAGATGCAGTTTTTTCAGGCCGACAACCTGAAAATCCTCCTCGTAAATTCGCGCAAGAATATGTCCGGCGTGACCGGCGGCAAAGGCATCGGGTTTGATGATAGCCAGGGTTCTTTCCATGGTAATCTCCGTGAGACTGAAATCCGGCACAGACAATCCCCGTGCCCTTGAAGCAAAATGCAGAGGTTTCAGATAATCTTTGTCAAGGGATATTCGATAACCCCCTGAGCACCCAGCCTGACGAGTTCGGGAATGATGCACCGCACTTCTTTTTCGTGCAGGACCGTTTCAACAGAAACCCATTCCGAACGATAAAGATTGGCCACCGTGGGCCGATTGAGGCTCGGCAGAATACGGATGATGTCTTCCACCCGATCGTGGGGAACATTCATTTTCAGGCCCACCATCTTTTCAGCACGCAAGGCGGCCTCTAGCAGGGTATGCAACTGCTCGATCTTGCAGCGCTTCCAGGGATCCTGCCAGGATTGCCTGTTGGCCAGTATCACAGGCGTCGACTCCATGAGCGTTTCAACAATCCGCAGATTGTTGGCCCGGATGGTCGAACCGGTTTCGGTTACCTCGACGATGGCATCGCACAAACCCTCGACGACCTTGGCCTCGGTAGCCCCCCAGGAAAACTCTACATTAACGTCGATGCCCCTGTCGGCGAAATAGCGTCGGGTAAAGCCGACCAACTCGGTGGAAATGGTCTTCCCCCCGAGATCCTCCAGTTTCCGTACCGGCGAGTCGTTCGTCACCACCAGTACCCAGCGGGCCGGGCGTCGGGAAACCTTGGAATACACCAGGTCGCTGATGATTTCGACATCCGAGTCGTTCTCCACGACCCAGTCCCTCCCGGCGATGCCGACGTCGATGGTGCCCCGCTCCACATATTTACTCATTTCCTGGCTGCGGATCAGGCTGCAACTGATTTCATCGTCGTCGATTGCAGGAAAATAATTGCGGGAGGCAATGCGGATATCCCATCCGGCCTTGCGAAAAAGATCGACGGTAGCCTGCTCCAGGCTGCCTTTGGGAATGCCCAGTTTAAGTAGCCGGCTCATTTTTTGTAGACTTCATCGGGGTCGAACAGCGGTTCGGAGTGCTCCACCCATGCTCCGTTTTCCCAGTGGACATAAAAACAGCTGCGGTTGCCGGTATGGCAGGCGGCACCACCGTTCTGCTTGACCTTGATGACCAAAGCATCGGCATCGCAATCGGTAAAAACTTCCCTGACTTCCTGGGTATTTCCGGATTGTTCGCCTTTCATCCAGTACTTGTTGCGACTGCGACTGAAAAACCATGTCTTGCCGGTTTCCAGGGTCAGATTGAGGGCTTTCTCATCCAGAAATGCCACCATCAGAACCTCGTTGGTCTGATAGTCCTGAATAATGGCCGGCACCAGGCCGCCCATCTTTTCAAAGTCGATCTTGATCATCTTTGCCTCCCGACAGATCGGATCATCCTGCAACAAACGCAAAACAGCCTGATCCTTAATACAACGCGAAAACCGGACTGTCAACCGTTTCCCCGATCTGCCTGCAACAAACACCTGCTGTAACATGCCGGAAAAACATATGGATAAACCGGGAAAGGCACTGCTCGTCGTCAACGGTACAGGGGCAACTTCATATAGAAACAGCTCCCGCAGCCGGGTTTGCTCTCAAGCCAGACCCGACCGTTGTGGGCCTTGACGATTTCCCGCACCAGAGATAGCCCGAGACCGGTACCTCTCATGGTGTGATAATCGGACGGCACACGAAAAAAACGATCGAAAATCGACTCCTGGTGTTCGGCGGGGATTCCTACCCCCTGGTCCTTCACATAAAGCACAACGCCGTCGACCTCCCCATAGGCACCCACAACAATCGCTTCATTGTCGAGAGAATACTTGATGGCATTGGACAGCAGGTTGTACAGCGCGCGGTACAGCTGGTTTTCATCGCCCCGGACGGCGGGCAAATCCTGATTGCACTGAATATGTATGCGATCCCGGCCGCGATCGGAGGAAAACATGCTCACAGCTCCGTGCAGCAGGGGAAAAACCTCGACGGGGTGAATGGAACCGACGCCGCAGCCGGCTCTGAGACGCTGGAGGTTGAGATGGTTTTCCACCAGATCCTTGAGGCGTTCACTTTGCTGATGGATGATTTGCAGGAAATCTTTTTGCCCCGCCAGAACTTCCTCCGACTTGAGGAGATAGTCGGTGAACCCCAGAATCGCCGTCAGGGGCGTGCGCATTTCGTGACTGACCGCCGACAGCATATCGTCCTTGAGCTGCTCGATACGGTTGCGATCGCTGACATCCCGCAAAAAGGCGGCAAACACCCGGTGTTTTTTCCAGTTGAAGCATCCGATGGACACCTCGATATCCAAAGCATCGCCATTTTTCCGGCGATGCCTGACCTGCGGAAAATGTCGAAGGTCGCCGGATATGACCTGCTGCATGCGAAACCGGCTCTGCTCGATCTCTTCGCCGAGATCCAGCATGTCGAGAGACAAAAACTCTTCCCGCGTATAGCCATAGAGATCGAGCGCCGCCCGGTTGACATCGAGAATACGATAGGATGCCGACTCGAAAATCACGATCGCATCCGAAGAAGAAGAAAACAAAAGCCGGTATTTTTCTTCGGATTCCAGCACTTCCTGCACAGCCTGCTTATGTTCGGTCACGTCGACAAACGAAGCCATGTAGCAATGCGCCTCGCCTTCGGGATTTTCCACAACATGCGCCGAGACCTCAAAATAAGCCGGCTGCCCATCGGGTCGAACCGCCGCAACCTCGCCACTCCAGTCCCCGAATTTCTGTAAACTCCGCAACACTACCCGAGCTTTTTTGGGGTTTTTCCAAAGGCTTCCAACCTGGCGGCCGAGCAGCTCCTCGGGGTGTTGATATCCCACAAGGTCGATAAAGGATTGATTGACATAAGTCAGCAACCCTCCCATATCGGTGAAGGCAATGCCGTTGATGGAAGAGTCTATGGCGCGCCGGGCCAGTTCGAGGTCCTTTTGACGCTGCCGGCTTTCGTCAATATTCTGCAGAAAACCAATGATGTGACAGGAACCGTCCGCCCCCCGGCCGCAGATATAGCTGTAATCCCGGACCCAAAGGTAGTGTCCTTGCCGATGGCATACGCGGTATTCAATCCGCACCGGTTGGTCCGAACGCAGAATGCGGTACATTGCCTGCAGGGCATCGCCACGATCCTGCGGGTGGATGCGAGCCGCCCAGCTTTGCAGGTCGCTGCCCATTTCATCCCGCAAAAAACCGAACAGCCGGCTGCATTGATCGGACCAGTCAAGCTTGCCCCCCGGGTGGTGCAATTCATAGACAACGCCGTCGAAAGCCTGGGACAGGGCCTGAAATTTATGCAATGAAAGATTCTGATGGAAATTGCTGTCCATTTGACCCACCGGAAAGAGTGCCACGCGCAACAACGCCGCTGTTCAGTACACTGTCTTCCCTGGCCGTCCACCAGCCGCCAAACCTCCGTCTGAAAAAACCGGAGATCGCGCGCTGACCTGAAGCATCAACGGCCGGAAGTATTGTATGCGTGAAGAATGGGACTCCGGGTGGCAGTTGGGAAAAGAAGAAAACCTGAAGGTCGAAATGAAACAGGCGGCATCCCTCTCAACACGGCATGCGATTCACAATAAATCAACTACCCATACTAACAGAAAAAAAACAATTTTCTGAGGTGGTCATCTTTTTTTTAAAAAAAATAAAATTGCACAACATACTCCAGTTGATGGCAGGAACCGGTATCCGGACCGATTTGAGGAGCACGGCCCTTTTCCTCTCTGGCGGGTTGATGTATAACGTTTCCCATGAAATATATGATGTTATATCTGATCACCGTGACTATTCTGACCTGTACCCCGGCTTACGCCTGGTATCCGCCTTATCCCACGCAGAGCCGACTACCCGGCACGTCTGCCGATCCGGTTATCGGCCAGAACCAGCTTTACAAGGTGCGTGCCGGAGACACCCTGGTCGAACTGGCCCCAAAGGCGGGCCTGGGTTTTCTTGCCCTGCTCCGTGCCAACCCCGGCGCCGACCCCTGGCTGCTTCCGACAGGAGGAACCGTCCTTTTGCCCTATGCCTTTTTGCTGCCGCCAGGTATTCAACCCGGAATAACCGTCAACCTGGCCGAAATGCGCCTGTACTACCTGTGGCGGGAAACGCATGGCACGCACGTGCGGGTATATCCTGTCGGCATCGGCAGATCCGGATGGGATACCCCCGAAGGGAAATTTGAAATCACCCGGAAAATCGTTGACCCGGCATGGAATCCGCCCGCCTCCCTGCGCCGTGAAAACCCTCAGCTGCCGTCGCGCATCCCTCCCGGAGCTGACAATCCCCTGGGAGAATACTGGCTCGGTCTTTCAAGGGACGGTTATGGTATCCACGGCACCAACAAACCCTATGGAGTTGGACGGCGCATCAGTCACGGATGCCTGCGCCTTTACCCTGCGGATATCCGGGACCTGTTTGCACGTGTCGAGACGGGCACCGCCGTGTATATCATCAACCGTCCCCTCAAGTTCGCACACCGGGACAACCGCCTGTTCATGGAAGTTCACCGCCCGCAGGAGGCGGACAGCGAGGCCTTGTATAGGGAGGCTCTCGAACAGGTAGCCCGAATGCCCTGGCGAGGCACGATAAATCTGGAGGCCATTCGGCGGGAAATTGCGCTGGGACGGGGCGTGCCGACCCTGGTGGGCGGGGAATAACGCCAGCGAATCAGGCCAACCGGCAAAAAAAGCCCTGCAGCAGATACTGCAGGGCTGTGATGAAAACCACCAATGGTTATTTTTTCTGACACATTTCAAAAGCGCGCTCAGCTTTCTGAGCGCTGGCCTGGGCATCGGCGGCACTTTGCGCGGCCTGAGCGGCAGCGGCTTCGGCGCGCTGGGCCGAGTCCTCGGCACGCGCGGCCGCATCGCTTGCCATTCCGGCGGATACCTGGGCTTTCTGGGCCTGTTCAGCAGCCATCTGCCCCGACTGCACGGCCTGATTGAGGAGTTCCCGGTCGGTTGCGCTCATCTGAGCCGAACAGCCGCTCAATACCATAACCGACAAAGCGGCGCCACCCAGCACGATCTGCCATTTTTGCATCGTTCCACCTCCTTTGGGTTAGAGTGTTTAATTAAGCACGACTACCTGTGTTTGTCAAACGGTCCCGGCGAGGTACCCTGGTCGGTAAATATCAGGCGCGAGGCATCATAGCCCTGCCCCTCAAGACGCCGAAGAAGTTGTTCGAGCACCTCTCCGGCCAGGTACGGCTGACGGGCGAGAATCCATAAATACTTCCGGCGAGGATGTCCCACAACGGCCCAGCTGTAGTCTTCAGCCAGGTCGATGATCCAGTAGTGTCCATAAAACGGCCAGAAAAAAGTAACTTTCAGCTTGCCGTCACCCGAGTCTCCGGCAGCTCTGGCGCGGCCGGTAATTTCAGCCACCGCCTGTTCCCGATCGTCGCGCCGGCAGCGATTTACAACCTCCAGATGCCCATCGTCAAGCATCCTGTAGGTGGCGGTAACATGACTGCAGCCCTTTTGGAAACGATTGGGATAACGGGCTATTTCGTACCAGGTTCCGACGTAGCGATGCAGGTCCACATTGGCGACGACACGGGGAGAATCCGTTGGAAATCTGCATCCGGCCACGGTCATGGCAATTAACACTATGATGATATTTCGCAGCATAACCCGAACTTTCCGAAGGTACGGCCATGGTCTTAATTATGCAGCATACAGCCAGCAATGCAACACGGGACGCTACGGCGGATAACCATCACAGCGGGCAGGCAGCGAAACACCACGGGCTATAGATCTATGCTGACAAGGGCGCGCCAAAGCAGCGGAGACTGTCGGCAAGTTGCCTGAGGGCCTGCCCGCGATGGCTGATGCGGTTTTTAATCTGCATCGGCAACTCCGCCAGAGTCATGCCGTATTCGGGTACCAGGAACAGCGGATCGTATCCAAAACCGCCGCTCCCCCTGCCTTCCGTCAGAATGATGCCTTCGAGACGGCCTTCAAAAAACCGGCAGGTTCCATCAGGCCTGCACAGTGCCATCACACAGACGAAAGCAGCCTGACGCTGATCGGCGCGAAGTGACGCCATTTCCTGGAGCAATGTGCGATTATTGTCAGCATCCGTCGCGGCAGGCCCGGCATACCGGGCCGAGTGAATGCCCGGCCGCCCGCCAAGCGCCTCGACCACCAGCCCTGAATCATCCGCCAGGGTAACACATCCGGTCAACCGGGCGACGGTTTCGGCTTTTTTCCGGGCATTGGCAGAAAAGCTGTCCCCATCTTCTATCACCTCGGGCAAAGACTCAAAAGCGTCAAGTCCTTTGACAAGGATCCCTGCATCGCCGAGAAGGTTCGCGATTTCCTTCAATTTTCCCTGATTACGCGTGGCGACCAGCAGCTCCATGCTCAGGCCTCCAGGGTTCGCATTTGCATGCGATGCAGTTCGCGGCACCCGGTCAGCGCCAGATTGCGCAAATCATCGAGTTCCTGCATGGAAAAAGGCCGTTCTTCCGCGGTGCCCTGCACTTCGACAAACAGCCCGGAACCGGTAACGACAAAATTCATATCCACGGCGGCACGAAAGTCCTCGGCGTAGTCCAGATCGAGCATCGGGTGATTGTCCACCAGCCCGACGCTTACAGCGGAGACGCTGTCGCGCAGGGGCGAAGCGTTCAGCTGGCCCTGGCGAATCAGTCCAAAGACGGCATCGTGCAAAGCGACATAGGCTCCCGTTATAGCGGCGGTACGGGTGCCGCCATCGGCCTGCAGAACATCGCAGTCGATAAGGATGGTGCGCTCCCCAAGAGCTTCGAGATCACATATGGCGCGCAGCGAACGGCCGATGAGTCGCTGAATTTCGCTGGTGCGGCCACTGAGCTTGCCCCGTGCCGCTTCACGTGGCGAGCGCACCTGGGTTGCGCGCGGCAGCATGGAGTACTCGGCGGTAATCCAGCCCTGCCCCTGCCCGCGAAGAAAGGCGGGCACACCTTCTTCGACCGTCGCATTGCACAGCACCCGGGTTTCGCCGAAAGACATCAGCACCGACCCTTCGGCATAGCGGGTAAAACCCCGGCTGAAATAAACGGGGCGCAATTCACAAGGTGTCCGGCCGTCGGCACGACGCAAAACGGGATCACTCACAGCACTTCCTCCTGCTTTTGTTCAATAAATGAATTCAGCCCTTCAAACAGGGCAGAGGCCATGGCCTGCTGTCCCTTTGCAAGGGAAAGCCGGGCCTGATCCCCGACATGGCTCAAATACCCCATTTCCACCAGAACGGTCGGAAGATCTCCACGCCCCAACGGCAGCAGCGGCGCCTGCACGATGCCGGCAACCGGCACCCCCATGGAGCGCAGGGAAGATTGCAGCGTCATGGCCAGCCGCATGCTGTCATCCTTGCCGGAAGCCCTCTCCCCGGCCGCCCGTTCCGATGGCCGCACAAAAAGCACGACACCATGTACGGCGGAGCTCAGTGATGCCTGGGCATGCAGCACCAGCAAGAGATCGGCATGGGATCGGGAAAGATGCTGCAGCCGCTGTTCGGCGTCAAGGGCATAATCGGCGTTGCGGGCAAGCGTTACGGGAATGCCGAGCTGCATCTTGATCTGTTTTTCCAGCCTCCGGGCAACCTCCAGGGTCACATTTTTTTCCTTGGCCCCCTCAACACCGATGGCTCCCGGATCCTGGCCGCCATGCCCCGGATCGATGGCAATCCTGGAAACAGCCTCCAAACCCGGTGCTTGCCCGGAACCGCGCCGCAGCAAGAAGGCAAACAGGCGATCCAGATCCGAGCCGGGCTGGGGATCGCGTGTATCGCCGGGGTTCAGATTGTGGAATCCAATAGACCGGCCTGTTAATGCCGCAAGGGTTTTTTGCACAAAGCTCTCCGTAACGCGCAGACGGCCATCGATGAATTTCGGCGGCTGGTCGAGAGGCATGATCTGGCCGCCGGAACGCAGAAAATGACTGCCGGGCGAAATAATGGCTTTACCCTGCAAGGTGATAATCTCGTAAACATGCTCGACCGGCTGCCAGCTCCCGCGCAGCCCCACTGTCGCCAATACATCGTCAACCGCAAGATAGGCGGTGCCGTTGCGGTGATAGACCTCCTCGATGCGCATGGGTGTTTTCCCGTCCGGGGTAATCTCCACGGCGGCAAAACCCGAGGCAGGCAGTACAATCATCCACAAAATGACGAAAAAACGCATTTGGAATTCCTCCATGGTGCAATCCGTTACTCCCGATCCGGTGGTCCGGACCCGTGGCACACCGGTCCGACCTACTCGGCCACCAGCGGCAGGCCGGGAACGGGGTAACAGCCAAGGGTCTGCAACAGGCGCTGCGTCAGGGTCTGCTCGAGGCGCACCAACGTATCCCGGTCTGCCGGGGTATCCGGAATCTGGCCGCCGGCAATCATGTCATGACCGCCGCCGGTACCGAAACCGGCAACCAGGGTTTGCATGATTTCGCCGCTATTGAGGTCGTTACGCAGCGTGCGAAACGACAGAGCCACGCCATCTTTGTAATGCCCCATGCCGAGAACGATCTTCACCTCGTCAACCCGTAACAGAAAATCGGCGAGTTCGGCGACCATGTCCGGGGTATCGATCTCAAACAGATTGAACACCAGCACCTCGTTGTAGATCATTGCATTACGAATCGCATGGCTGAAGTGGGCAAAATAGGCGCGAGGCACTTCCGCATGGAGAATATCGAACAGAATGCTGTTGTTCACCAGGGGCAAGAGATGCAGATAGGCGCGGCGGTCGGCACGAATCCAGTCCCGGCCGAGATCCTGGGTTTCTGATTTGATGGCGTAATACAGAATGGTGGCGAGTTTGGTCCCATAGGAAACCTTTTGCGCTTCGAGGTATTCGAACAGCATGGTGGCGGTGGCACCGTACTCTTCCCGTACATCGACCCACCGGACATTCCGGCAGGATTCCCGAAGCGGGTGGTGATCGATGACCAGATCGACACGCCGATCAAATGGATAAGAGTTGTTGCCCGTGCCGGGCTGGCTGTCGACCATGCAGACCACGGGGAAACGATCCAGATCCAGGGTGTTCAATGGTACCAGGTCGATCTCCAGTTTCCGCACCATGACCCGGTTCTCTCCCCGGCCGATCATGCCACCGAAAGCCACCGTGGCCGGCTGGCCGGTTTTCACGGTAATCAGGTGTTTGAGTGCCATGGCGGCGGCCAGAGAGTCTGGATCCGGGTGATCGTGGGTAACGATCAGTACCGCACCGCGACCACGCATCCACCCGAGAAATTTATCGGTGAAATCCAAAGTTCGCGCCAGATCCACCGTGGTTTCCGCAATCATGGCCACCCTTTCGAAAACAGCGACATCATTTCAGCTCGGCCATAACGGCAGCCACGGCCTCTTCCGGGGTATCGACATACACAACATCGGGCAGGCCCGGCCAGCTGCCCAGGGCGATCACCGGTTTTCCAAGCTTGAGGCCGATGGCCATTTCCGACAGAGTGCCGAACTCCCCAGCAACGGCAATAAGCGCTTCGGCGGCATGGGCAATGATCATATTGCGCGCATGCCCGAGGTTGGTCGGAATCGCCAGGCTCACCCAGGGATTGGCCTGCTCGGCATCCGCGCCGGGCAGGATACCAAGGGTGTGACCGCCCGCTTCCCGGGCCCCGCGGCAGGCGGCTTCCATGATGCCGCCGAGGCCACCGCAAATCAGAACCGCTCCCGACGCGGCAATCAGCCTGCCGACATGCCGGGCGGTTTCGCAGGCAGCGCAACCGGCCTGACCTGCGCCGATAACCCCGATCATCCGTTGACGCATGCTTTCACCTCAACCAGAGTGACGGCGTAGACGCTCACCGTACCCACGCAGCAACAAACTGTTGGTTACCACCGACACACTGGACAAGGCCATCGCCAGCCCCGCGTACTCGGGCTTCAGAAACAGGCCGAAGGACGGATAAAAAAGCCCGGCCGCGACAGGGATGCCGATGAGATTGTAAAAAAAAGCCCAGAACAGATTCTGCCGGATTTTCGACAGGGTCTTGCGTCCCAGAAGAATGCCTCGCGCCACATCGAGGACATCTCCTCTTACCAGAATCACGTCACCGGTTTCCTTGGCCACGTCCGTGCCGCTGCCGATGGCAATGCCAACATCGGCGGCCGCAAGCGCCGGAGCATCGTTGATTCCGTCCCCGACCATGCCCACTTTGTGGCCATCGGCCTGGTAACGCCGCACCACGGCCTGCTTCTGGTCGGGCAGAACTTCGGCTTCGACGCCGTCCACGCCAAGACTGGAAGCCACCGCCTCGGCAACCTCCCGCCGGTCTCCGCTGATAATCACGGTGGTCAAGCCCAGACCGCGCAATCGGGTGATGGCAGTGGCAGCCGAATCCTTGAGGGTGTCGGCCAGGGCCAGAAGACCGCGCAACCGCCCGTCCACGGCGACGTACAGCAGTGACTTCCCCGCTGAGGCGAGCTGATCGGCCCGTCCGGCCACAGCAGCGATATCGACGTTTTCGCGCGCCATCAGGCGCGCATTGCCGAACAGAACTTTTTGTTCACCAAACCGCCCGGCAAGGCCGTGTCCGCCGATTTCCTCCACGCCTTCCAGGGCCGGCATGTCGTACGACATGCCCTTTGCAAAACGGTAAACGGCCCGCGCCAGGGGATGACTGCTGGAAGCTCCCGCGGCAGCGGCGACCCGCAGCCATTCCTCATTGTCCGGCACCAGCGGCACCTGATCCACAACGCTGAAATCCCCGGTCGTGAGGGTGCCGGTTTTGTCCAGCAGCAACACCTGGAGGCGCGCGATATTCTCCAGCACCGAAGGTCTTTTGAACAGAATGCCGAGAGAAAGCCCCTCGGCACTGCCCACCATGATGGCGGTCGGCGTCGCGAGGCCAAGCGAACAGGGGCAGGCGATAACCAGTACAGCGATGGCCATGCGAAACGCAAAAACAAAATCCGCATGGGCCCAGAAATACCACAGCACCAGAGTCAACCCCGCCACGGCCACAATAACCGGCACAAAGACATTGGCCACGGCATCCGCCAGCCGCTGAATCGGGGCACGGTCGGCCTGGGCGTCTTCCACCAGACGCACGATCTGGGCAAGCACCGTCTCCTCGCCAACCCGCTGGACACGCACCACCAGCCTGCCGCCACGATTTATGGTTGCCCCGGTCACGGGACTGCCCGGTTGTTTTTCAACCGGCAGGGATTCGCCGGTTACCATCGACTCGTCGACTGCCGAATGACCGGTTTCGACCACCCCGTCAACCGGAACGCTTTCACCCGGAAGCACCACCACCAGGTCCCCGGGTTGCAGCTGGCTGGCGGGCACCTGCCGCTCGCCCGAATCGGTCAGCAGCAGGGCACGGTCGGCCTGCAGTTGCAGCAGTTTCTGCAAAGCTTGACCGGCACGGCCCCGCGCCCGGGCTTCCAGCCATTTTCCGAAACGGATAAAGGTGACAAGCATGGCGCCGGTCTCGAAAAACACTTCGCCGGTCATTCCGAACAGATGAAATCCGGCCAGCATCGAATATCCCCAGGCAGCTGTGATGCCGAGGGCCACCAGCACATCCATATTTGCGGAGCGATTGCGGATGGCCTGCCAGGCGCCGCGGTAAAACGTAAGTCCGGCACTGAACTGCACCGCCGTCGCCAGAAGCACGATGACATAAAGGGTCCGCGACCCGAAAGGGTGCCACCACATGAGCGGCATGATGGGCAGGGTCAGGGCCGCTGCCAGCAGCAGCCAGAAACGGTCGGACTTCTCCTGACGCGCCTCGTCGGCGGCGCTTCGGGCGGCGAGAGGGCGAAAACCCGCGGCACGCACGGCGTCGAATATCTGTCTTTTTTCCAGCCGATCGGCAAGATAGTGCACCGACGCTTTTTCCGCGGCAAAATTGACCCGCACGGACTGAACGCCATCAAGCCGGGACAACGCCTTTTCCAGGGTACGGGCGCAGGTAGTGCAGTGCATGCCCCGCACCCCAAAACTGGTCCTCGTCAGACCCGTGCTGTTCTGTGACATGAAAAAACCTCCGCACCCTCACAAAAGATGGAACTTTTTAAACAGACGCCGGAATGAAGGCGTTTCGCGTACCGCATCGAAAGCTTCATCGGTCTTGGCCGCCAACAGCTTTCCCGGATCGCGGGCGGCAGCCTGCCCAAGGGATTGCGCGGCTTTGCGTATCTGGCCCTGCCGGGCATAGATACAGGCACGACGGTAGGCAATATCGGGATTGTCGCCCTGTTCGAGAACCCTGTTGAAACAGGACACCGCTTCCTCCAGGGACCCCATTTCCATCAGGAGCAGGCCTTTGAGCGACAGGGCCTTGCGATGATCCGGCGCTTTCTCAAGGCTTTGATTCAACGCCGCCAGAGCGTCATCGACGCTACCCTGATTTTTAAGAAGAAGACCCCGGCAGCACAAAATATCCGGGTGCGCGGGATAACACTCCTCGGCGGCCGCCAGCATCCGCCGGCTTTCCTGCCAACGCTCAAGTATCTGGAATATCTCAGCCTTCTGCAAAAACGCCTCGAGAAAACAGGGATCGATCCGCAACACTTCATCCAGATCGTCAAGCGCGTCCTGTAAACGGTTTCGCGAGCGCAGCGCCAATGCCCGGTTATACCGGTAAAGTGGAGCTTCCGGGGCGGCTTCAACAGCGGCCGACAATGCGGCTACAGCTTCGTCCCCGCGCCCCAGGCCGGCAAGGGCCAGTCCCTGCCCGTTCAGTGCGGCAGCACTGCCCGGTTCGCTTGTCAGTACCGTTCGGAAGCTGGCCAGAGCCTCCTGGAAGCGCCCGAGACGATTGAGCGTACAGCCCAGATTGAAATAGACATCGGCCGTATCCGGCAGGCGCCGCAATGCCTCGCGATACATGCGAAGCGCCTCTTCCCCCTGCCCCATGGCGTCAAGCACATTGCCAAGATTGATGTAGGTCTCGGGGAAATCCGGCTGCAAAGCCATGGCCTGCCGCAAATGATGCAACGCCTGGTCGTAGTGCTTTCGCTTTTCAAGCAAGGCTCCGATGTTATGATGCAGCAGACCGTGGCCGGGGGCCAGACTCAGGGCCTTGCGGTACAGCGCCAGGGCCTTGGCATCATCCCCCAGGCCGGCGCAGGCCAGGGCACAGACATGCAGCGCCTCCACATCCAGAGGATGCTCCTCCAGCCAGGCTTCCGCATATTCAACCGCCTCGGCCAGTTCATTCCGCTGGAAGGCGATCTGCGCCATTTCCAAAGGATCCTGCTCGTCGCCGGACTCATAGAAAAATTCGTCGAATTCGTCGTTCATTGCTGCTCCAATGGCAAACCGTTCTGTCAGTTATTTCGCAAGACAGCCTATTATAGCAGCTTTACCGGGGCACAGGGGCGTTTTTACATGATGGCGACACTCCCCGCGATGATATGCCAACTGCGAGAGCAGCCATGCGATATGTGCTCGAAAAGCGAAAGAACGCCGCATCCGCCCTGGCGGCGGCAAGGCAATAAATGGCTCTGCGCCATCTGCAATGGAACGAGCTGGATCAGGACAGGGTAACCAGCAGATCGCTGACACCCCGGCCCGATGAAAAGACAAGGCCGGCAACAGACTTCAGGCCGTTACCCGCTGCAGATATTCCCGATAAACCCGGAAAAATTCGTTGGAAAAAAGCACAAACAAGACTTTTTCAGGCAAAGGGTTGGTATCGAGAAAATCGCGAACCGTGTCGATGGCGATGCGGCTGCCCGCCTCAATGGGGTAACCGTAGATGCCGCAGCTGATGGCGGGAAAAGCGATGCTGGCCAGTCCGTGCTGGCGGGCGAGTTCCAGGCTGCGGCAATAGCAGGAAGTCAGCAGTACCGGATCATCGGGACGACCATGATAGACGGGACCGACGGTATGGATGACATGCCGCGCGGGGAGACGGTAACCCGCGGTGATACGGGCATCGCCGGTTTCGCAACCGCCAAGCGCACGGCACTCTTCAAGCAGCGACGGTCCGGCGGCGCGATGGATGGCGCCATCGACGCCGCCGCCACCGAGAAGACTGCGATTGGCCGCATTGACGACAGCATCAACCTCGACCCGGGTAATATCCCCCAACAGCAACTCGATCCGGCCGAATTTCTCCTGCATGGCAGTCTCCTTTCCGGAATGTTTCATCAAAGGCCCTCGACGGCAGTCACCGTTTCCTTTTCCCACAGAGCAAACAGATCGGCCTGTTCCAGATAATCCGGCACGTTTGATGCGGGGATTTTCGCAGAACCGATAACATCGAGGCGGGCCCCGGCGTTACGGGCCACGGACGCGGAAGGGTCGGCAGATGTCACAATCCCGGCCTGTCCATCGTGGAAAAAACCGAGATACGAACCATTTTCCATCAGTATGACCGTCGCCTTCCGGTCGTCATACACATGCAGCCCGCCGCTGAAACCTTCCTGTTTCAGCAAAGCGAGCAGATGTGGAAGATCAAGCAGGGCAAGGTGTTGTTCCCTGCAGAAGGGCTGACCTTCGACCAGGTTGCAGATTGCGAGCGCCAGATCGGCTTCAAGCCGGTAGATATCGAGATACGCCCCGCTCGTCCGTGACGCCGACAGGATATGCTGCATGGCATTTTCGCCGCCGACAAACTCTGCGCCGCGGCCATATCTTATCGCCGCAAGCTGACCGTGATAAAACAGCAGCAGGCCGCGGTTGGCATCACAGACAAAATTCAGATAGCCGGTAAACCGGCCATCATGCAATTTCTGCAGAACTTCCCGCCAGTTCATCCCGGCGGTAGCGACATCTTCCTTAACCGGCTTTCCCCGCGGCAAGACAATCATACCCCCTCCAAAAAACATGATCCAACATCAACTCCCTCGCCGCCCGCAGACGGCTTAGGCTGTCTCTTCCAACTGCAGTGCTTCCCAGCGCCGGTAAAGCTCGGCAATATCTCCCTGCAGCATCTGGTATTCCTCGGCTACCTGCCTGGCCCTTTTCGGGTCGTCGTACAAGCCGGGATCGGCCAGAGCCGACTCCATCCGGGCCAGATTCTCTTCCGATGATTCGATAACAGCCTCAATTTCAGCCAGCAACTTCTGCCGCCGACGCTCCTCGCGCCGCACGGCTTTACGTTCCTCGTAAGACCCCGCCGCCGGCTCAAGCGGTTTTTCATTTCCGGCGGCAACAGCCGCCCGCCGCTGTTCAACCCTTTCAGCGCAATGGCTGTCATCCCCGACCGCAGCCCTGCACCGCAGAAAGTCCTCGTAATTACCGAGGTACGAAACGGCCCGCTCGCCGCCGACCTCTATGATCCGGGTCGCCAGGGCGTCGACGAAATAGCGGTCATGGGAGACAAATACCAGCGTACCCTCATAAGCCTTCAGGGATTGTAACAGCACATCCTTGGATTGAAGATCGAGATGATTGGTCGGTTCGTCCAGCAACAGCAGATTGGCCGGACGCAGCAGCAAAATGGCCAGCGCCAACCGATTGCGCTCACCGCCCGACAGAACC
>NZ_JBFWJQ010000008.1:0-43673 GCF_050253115.1 Syntrophotalea sp. | reverse complement strand
TGGAAGGGGAAAAACGGGTAAAGGTGCCGGCCGGCATGGCCAGTGGCGGCAAAATCCGCCTGAAAGGCTACGGCGTGCCGACCCACGGCCGCAAAAAGGCCGGTGACCTGTTCGCCGTCATAGAAATCGCCATACCCCGCAAACCGACGGCGGAGCAGCGGCAACTCCTGCAAAAACTGGCCGAAGCCGGCCTGTGATCCACGAACGCGCCTGGCGAATCAAGGCGCATTCCGGCAGGGAGCTCCGATGGCCGTCGGCCGCTTGTGCCAGGAAGCGGGTACGCTGGATGCCACCAGCGCCGCCATGGCGCGCATAAAGCCGGCATCATCATTGAACGCAGCAATGCGTTCAAACCGCTCCAGGCCCTTTCCCAGGGCATACTTCTTGTAGCCATGGTCAATTTCATACAGGGTTTCGACGTGGTCGGACACGAAGGAAATCGGCACGATCAGCACCTGCCGGCACCCTTCGACCGCCAGGGCATCGAGGGTTTCGGCAACGCTCGGCCCGATCCATCGCACCGGTCCGCTACGGCTCTGGAAAGCCAGCCTGGAGGAACACTCCGGCAGCCGCTCCAGAACCCCCCGCATGGTGGCCCGCACCTGGTTCAGATAAGGATCCCCCCGCAGAATCAGGCTTTCCGGAACCGAATGGGCGCTGAACACCAGCACCACCTGGCGGCGCCGGTCGGCCTCAAATCGGCGTAATCCTTCCCGTACGGCATCGGCAAGGGCATCGAGATACGGCGGCCAATCGAACCATTCGGGAATCAGGCGATAATCAAGATCGGGGCAGAAACGCACGGCGTTGCGGCAGAAATCGTTAATGCTGCTGCCGCTTGTGGCCGTGGTGAAGTGAGGGTAAAGAGGCACAACCGCGGCACGCCGCACCCCCTCTTGCCGTAGCCGGTTGAGAACCTGCGGCGCGCGCGGCCCCCAGTAGCGCATGATGACCTCCGGCTGCCAGCCTTCGCCGAGCAGCCCGGCGATACCACGGGCCTGGTATTCCGTCCAGTGCCGCAAAGGTGAAGCCCCGCCGATCGCCTGATAGGCGCGCCGCGCCCGGGGCGCGCGCAGTCTCGCCAACAGCCGGGCAAAGGGACGCTGCAGCAGAGCCCCGCCAGGCAGTCGGATCAGTTCCCGGTCGGAGAAAAGATTCCGCAGAAACGGCTCCACGGCCAGAAGGGAATCCGGCCCTCCCATATTGAGCAGCACCAGGGCGGTCTTTTCGGCCATCCCGGCCTCGGTCCGCCATAGGGGGCGATTCATGCCAACCTCCCTCAACGCTGACTGAGGCGATGGACGCAATCGACAAGAAATGCAGCGTTTGCGGGCGGCACTTCGGGCACAATCCCATGGCCGAGATTGAAAACATGCCCGGGCCGGCCGCCATTTTCATCCAGAATGCGCCGTACTTCAGACTCGATGACGGCTTGCGTCCCCAGCAATACCGCGGGATCGAGATTTCCCTGCACCGCCACACCGTCACCGAGAATTTCCCGGGCCTGTCCCAGACCGATTCCCCAGTCAAGACCGACGACATGTCCACCGGCCGAGGCGACAAGATCGAGCATGGTGCCGGCGCCTTTGACAAAATGGATCAGAGGCACTTCCAGATCCTCGAGCGCGGACAGAAGCCGACGGCTGTAAGGCAGAACGTAACGTCGGTAATCGGTCGGAGCCAGAATCCCCCCCCAACTATCGAAAATCTGCAGGGCCTGGGCACCGGCGCTGACCTGGGCCCGCAGATAAACGATGCTGGCATCGGTTATTTTATCCATCAACCGCGCATAGATTTCGGGCATCCGGAACATGAGGCTTTTCAGAGCCAGAAAATGGCGGCTGCCGCAGCCTTCAACCATGTAGCAGGCCAGGGTAAAAGGAGCGCCGCCAAATCCGATCAGAGGCACGCGTCCCTCCAGTTCCCGTCGCAGCAAGCGGATGGTCTCCAGTACAAATGGCACATCTTGCTCCGGTTGCAGCAGGCGCAGGGATTCCACATCGGACGCCGTGCGCACCGGCGGATTCAACACGGGAGCCGGCTGGTAATGCAGATGCTGCCCCATGGCTTCCACCGGAATCAGAATATCGGAAAACAGGATGGCGGCATCGACACCCAGGGCGTCGACGGGTTGCAGCGTGACCTCGGCGGCCAGTTCCGGGGTCTTGCACAGGTCGAGAAACGCAACCCGCTCCCGGATCGTTCGATACTGGGGAAGATAACGCCCGGCCTGCCGCATCAGCCACACGGGAGTGCGGCTTACCGGTTTGCCGTAGCAGGCCCGTATGAAATCATGATTTTCTGCCATCGACCTGATCCTTCGGAATATTGCGCGCGCCCGGCTGATAACTGCAGAAGGGCTCCTCCGCAAGGTAATCGCCATAGACGGCATCGGCCCGCGCGCGGCAACCGCCGCAGACCCTCAAGTATTCGCAATTGCCGCATTTGCCGCGGTAAAGGCTGAAATCCCGCAACTGCCGCAGGATCGGCGCATCGAACCACAACCGGCGGAAAGGTGTATTTTTGATGTTGCCCGCCGAACGTGGAAAATAGGAGCAGGGTTTAACCTCGCCGAAGGCATCGATGAAGCAGATGCTCTGTCCGGCCAGACATCCCTTCCCGCCGCCGGTGGAAAACGACAGGCTGCGCCGCTCCAGAGAGCGCCCCTCGGCCTGCGCCAGTTGCGGTGCGATGCGGTAATAGTGGGGCGCGCAGGTCGGACGCATCAGAATATCCTTTTCGTCCCGTTCCTGGCGGTAGTGCCAGGCCAGTATCTCTTCGTAGTCTGGCCCGCTGATCAGTTCCTCCATGATGGACTCTCCCCGTCCGGTCGGAACGATCATGAACAGATACCAGGCCTGCGCCCCGAGCTTTTTGGCCAACTGGAAAGTGGCGGCGATATCGCTTTGGTTGCGCTTCGTAAAAGAGGAGTTTACCAGAAACGGTATGCCATTGCGGCGCAAAATGCCGGCGGCTTGCACCACCGCATCGAAAGCCCCGGGACAGCGCCGGAAATCGTCATGCACGGCGGCACTGGAACCGTCAAGAGACAAAGAAACCATGCGAATCCCCGTGGCCAGCATGTCCCTGCAGACACTGTCGGTTATCAGGGTGCCGTTGGTCGCCATGCACATGCGCAGGCCCTGGGCGGTTCCGTAGTCGGCAATCTCGAAAATATCCTTGCGCAACAGCGGTTCGCCACCGGACAAAACCATCACCGGGCGCGACACGGTGCAGATGTCATCGATCAGTGCAAACGCCTCCCGGGTCGAAAAATTGCCCTCGGAAGCGTGCGAATCGGAGGAGCAACGGCAGTGAATGCATTGCAGATTGCAACGCCGGGTTGTTTCCCAGGCAATCCACTTGGGCAGAAATTCTGTTACGAGATCACTCACTGGCATCCTCACCGGAAAAAAGGGGCCTGATCGCGCAATAGTACATCACAACCGGGGGGCGCGACAAGCGCTGCCGCCAGACTGGCACAAGGACCTATAAAAAAACGGGGTCCGCCATGGCTCGCCCCGTCGTTTTCGATTTGTATTTTCCGGCAATCAGGCATTGACCGCCAGGCTCTGTTTTTGCTGATGAGACAGCATAAACAGTTCGTCGAAAATGGCCTGCACCGTGGTAATGCGGTCGGCCTTCCAGGCGTTGGTTCCGCAAAACACCAGACCGGTGTCGACATCGCCGCGCTGAGCCCTGTCGAGAGCGCCGATAATACAGAAGCGTTCCCCGGTTTCCTTGAAAGTGCATTTTTTCAAACAGGCACAAGCACAATCGCAGCCGGCGTCGAGATCCCGCTGGCGGATGCGGTCGATATTGCCGACCAGCGCCCGCCCCGGCAGGCCGGCAGGACTCATAACCAGACCGATGTCCTCGGGGCGGCAGTCAAGATAGGCCTGTTTGAACGCCGGATCGGCATCGCACTCTTCGGTGCACACAAAGCGGCTGGCCATCTGTACCGCATCGGCCCCCTGCGCGAGAGCCTGCAGTATATCCTGCCGGTCCCAGATGCCTCCGGCGGCGATAACGGGCACATGACGCTGATGTACCTGCTGAAAGTAGGCCTTGACCTGGCGGACCGTTTCATACTGATCATAGCAACCGGTGCCGATATTTTCCGGCTTTTCCCCCAGATGTCCTCCGGCCGTATCGGGATCTTCGACCACAACCGCATCGGGAAGGCGATGGTGATTCTGCAGCCATTTGCGTGTGATAAGCTGAGCGGCACGCACCGAAGAGACAATCGGAATCAGCGCCACATCGGGATAATCAGCGGTCAAGGCCGGCAGGCTCATGGGCAGTCCGGCACCGCTGACAATATATTTGGCGCCGGCTTCGCAGGCGGCCCGAACCATAGCATCATAATTGGTCACGGCTACCATGCAGTTGACGCCAATGACGCCGTCAGGGGCAATCGCGTAGGCCTTGCGGATCTCATCCTTGAAGGCCTGTATATCGGCAGCGAAAAAATTGCGGCCGGTGTAGTAGGGACTGTTGACGCCGATTCCGGCGGCCGCAATCGTGCCGAAACCACCGCAGCGGGCGACGTGTCCGGCCAACCGCCCACCGGATATCCTCACCCCCATGCCGCCCAGAATCAGGGGAAACGGGGTGGAATATCGGCCGATGACCAGTTTTTTTACGGCGGTGTCTTTCATGATCGCATCTCCGGGTAAAAATCTCTCATATACTGTAACGTCCGTCATGGTACCAGAAAGTCGCGCCGCCAAATGTAATAGTTGTGTAAAACCCCGCACCGGCACAGGTGTTTCCACCCGCCTTTTCTCTTGTCCGGGACGGCCTGCGATGGTAAACAGGATGGCATGAAAACTTGGCGACGCATTTTCAATCCCCTCATGGCGCTGATCGGCATCCAGCTGGCCTGGGTGCTGGTGGTTGTTTCGTGGGTGACCTGGTTTTTGCAGAACCATCGCAAATTGCGCTCCCTGGCGGAAAAATACCACCCGGAGCTGCTGCTGGGTCGCTACGACTGGCTGCTGCTTGTCGAAGGGCTCGTGCTGCTGGTGGCGATTCTGGCCGGGGTCTATGTCATCTTTATCTACTGGCGCCGGCAGGTCTCGCTCTATCGTGCGCAAAAACAGTTCATATCCCAGGTCAGTCATGAACTGAAATCACCGCTGGCATCGCTGCAGCTGCACCTGGAAACCATCCGCATGCGGCAACCGGATCCGGACCGCCTGCAGGCGTTTCTCGACACCATGCTGGAGGATACGGTACGGCTCAACAATATGGTGGACAACATGCTGACCGCCAACCGCCTGGAACAACGCTGGCCGCGCCTCGACCTGCGTCTCGGCAACCTGTCTGCAGCCATCGAACAGTATCTTGAAGGGCAGTCGGCCACCCTGCCCGCCGACTGCCTGCTGGAAACAGCCATTGAACCGGAGCTGTTCTGCTATTTTGAACCTCTGGCAATTGAAACCATCCTGCGCAACCTGCTGGAAAACGCCATCCTCTACGCCAATGGCAAACCCCGCATCCGTGTCGAGCTGCACAAAACCGGGAACCGCTGCCACCTGACCGTAGCGGACCATGGGCGCGGCATCGACCCCAAGGAGCAGAAAAAGGTATTTCGGATGTTTTATCGAGGTTGGCACGATGGCGAAACCATTCGCGGTTCGGGGCTCGGCCTGTTCATCGTGCGCACCCTGGTATGGCGGCACCGGGGCAAGGTCTGGCTGGAAAGCAAGGGCAGGGACCAGGGCACCACCGTGCATATCCTGCTGCCCCGCAGCCTCCCCCCGGCGGGGGCGGGCACGCTATGAAAGAACCGTATATTCTGCTCGTGGAGGATGAACTCCACATCGCACGCGGACTTGTTTTCAATCTGGAACAGGAAGGCTACCGGGTTATACACGTCACCTCCGGGGAACAGGCCCTGGAACAGGCCCCGTGGCACCGCTGTCTGATGGTCATACTTGATTTGATGCTGCCGGGAATCGGCGGACTGGACGTCTGCCGCCGGATTCGCGACCTGGACCCCCGGCTGCCGGTTTTGATTCTGACCGCCATGGGCAAGGAGCAGAACCGCATCGCCGGTCTTGAAGCCGGGGCGGACGATTATCTGACCAAACCTTTCAGCCTGACCGAGTTTCTGCTGCGGGTGCGCGGCATGGTCAACCGCTCGAGGTGGTATCGCGACATCTCCGGGGACGCTCAGGGTTTCCGCTTCGGCGACAATTGTGTCTACCTGCACCAGCGGCGCGCCACCACCGCGCAGGGCAATCTGGATCTCACCGATCTGGAAGTGCGCATGCTGCGGATCTTTTTAGAAAATGAAGGTAAAATACTGTCACGCGAAGAGCTGCTGGCGTCGGTCTGGGGTCTGTCTCCGGACACCGAGACCCGCACCCTGGACAATTTCATTGTGCGGCTGCGCAAATACTTCGAAGCCACGCCCGGCCATCCGCGGCATTTTCTCACGATACGCGGCCGGGGCTATAAATTCTGCCGCAACGGCACCGCTGTATCCGGCGACGCATAAAAAAACGGGAGAGCTTTAAACTCTCCCGCGATCGATCCCGTCAACGCACGGCTGCATTATTCGCCAAGAACTTCCTTCCGGAACGCATCCAGCCCCATTTCCTGCACGAACTTGCCGATACGGCCCTTGCGGTTCTGGGACTTGAACCAGGCAACGACCTTGCCGACAATTTCGATAACCTCCTCGTCGGTAGGCACATGTTCCACGAGTTTCTGGGACAGCCGCGGCAAACCGCCGCCATTTCCGCCGACCATTACATTCCAGCCCTTGGGTGTGCCAATAAGCCCGACATCTTTGATGCAGGCTTCGCCGCAATCGTTGGCGCAACCGGAAACACCGATTTTGAATTTCCAGGGCAACTCCATGCCATGGTAGGCATTGTCCAGTTCCAGGCCGACACCGACCGAGTCCTGCTGACCACGCTTGCAGAAGGTGGTGCCCGGACAGATTTTCACGGAACGCACACACATGCCGATGGCCGCGCCCGGTTTTTCGCCAACAGCTTCCCAAACCGCGTCAAGCTGGTCTTCGGCAAGACCGACGATGGCAATGCGCTGGGCGCTGGTCAGTTTCAGGGCCTTGGCGTTGAACTGCTCGGCCACATCCGCGATTTTGCGCAGCGTGGCGGGCGAAGTGATGCCCCCGGGGATATGCGGAGCAACGGCGAAGGTTTCCTGGTCGCGCTGGACAATGGCGCCCTTTTCCAGCAGATCTTTTTTCATGATGGAATCTCCTCTTCATATAATGTGCATTGTGGAAACGGCAAAAAACCTGATCTTCTTCAGACGATAAGCCGATCAACCTGAGCCTGGAGTTCATCGAGATGAAACGGCTTGGACAAAAACCCCGCCACCTGCATTTCCTCCGCCCTGCTGCGTTCGGCTTTCTGGTCCTTGGCCGTCAGCACCAGGACCGGACATTTTTTCAAAAGGACATCGGCCCGCAGGCTGCGAATCGTTTCAAAACCGTCCATGCCCCCTGGCATCATGATATCCATGATAACGAGATCGGGCGATGTGCGTCGGGCTATCTCCAAGGCATGCTCACCGCTCTCGGCAAGCAACACCTCCCGGTCCGCGGTTTCCAGCGTGATCCTGAGCAATTGCCGGATGGTCGGCTGATCATCGACTACCAGAATTTTTTTCACGTCGCCACCCGTTGCATCGCTCCGATTGACTTGCCGTCGCCGCCTTGTCGCCCGGGCCATAATAAAGCAACTGCAATCGTGGGGCAAGACTCTCTTAACCTGAAACACCTAACCTTCCCCCTGCCCTTGTGTCCCTGAAGGGGTACCAGGCATGCCTTGCGCCAGAGACATGGGCCCGGATGTCACTGGTTTTTGCGATGCTCAGAGCATATCCAGCGGATCGACATCGACGGTCAGGATCACCGCGCGCGGCAGAGTGCGCCGCAGCCTGGCCAAATGCGCCAGAAGGTGCCGCAGAGGCGGGCGCAGAGGCGCCTTGAGCAGTATCTGATACCGGTTTTTACCGCGCAACCGCGCCAGCGGACAAGGAGCAGGACCGAGAATTTCAACCCCCAGGCCAATGGCCGCGTCCGCAAGCCCCTCTGCCAGACTTTCCGCGATCGACTCGACCTGCTGACGATCCGTGCCGGAAAAGACACAATGGGCAAGAAAACCGAAGGGCGGATACCCCAACTCCTGCCGCAGGCGCAGTTCCTCCCGGGCAAAGGCCAGATAATCGTGCCGAGCACAACAGGCCAGGGAAAAATGCTCCGGGGCATAGGTCTGCACATAGACGCGCCCGGGACGTTCGCCCCGGCCCGCCCGGCCCGCCACCTGGGTCAACAGCGTGAAGGTGCGTTCCGCGGCGCGAAAATCCGGCAGATTGAGAAGGTTATCGGTCTGCGCCACCCCCACCAGGGTTACGCCAGGGAAATCAAGCCCCTTGGCCACCATCTGGGTGCCGACCAGAACATCGATGGAGCGGTTTTCCATGGCTGTCACCAGGGACTGATGCGCCCCCTTGCGCCCGGTCGTGTCCCGATCCATGCGGGCAATCCGCGCCGTCGGCAGCAAATCGCGCAGCTCCTGCTCGAGACGTTCGGTGCCGGCCCCCTCCGGCAACAAAGCCGCCCCATGGCAGGTGGGACACTGTTCCGGCGGCGGCTGGCGATAATCGCAGTAGTTGCATCGCAGCACTTTCTGGGACAGGTAAAATGTCAGGGTAATGTCGCAATGGGGACAGCGCAAGGCATTGCCGCAATCGGCGCACAGAAGATACGGCGCAAAACCGCGCCGGTTCAAAAGCAGCAGAGACTGCTCACCGCGCTCCAGGTTGGCCAGCAGCGCCTGTTTGAGTGGTTGCGCAAGAATCCCCTCGGGGCGTTCCCGGCCCAGGTCGATCAATTCCACATCCGGGAGCGGCCGGTCAAGAACACGCTCCGGAAGCGACAGGTAGGCAAGCTTGCCCTGGCGGGCACGGTAAAAGGTGGTCAGTGCCGGCGTCGCGCTGCCCAGCAGCACCAACGCCCCCTCCATCTGCCCTCGCATCAAGGCCAGATCCCGGGCATGATACCGAAAACCGTCTCCCTGTTTGTAGCTCGATTCGTGCTCTTCATCGACTACGATCATTCCCAGTCGCCCGAGAGGCGCAAACACCGCCGAACGGGCGCCGATGACGATATCGACGTCACCGCGGGCCACGCTGCGCCAGGCATCGAATCGCTCCCCGGCGGAAAGTCCGGAGTGCAGCACCGCCAGGCAGACACGATCGCCGGCGAACCGGGATCGAAACCGGCTGACCAACTGCGGCGTAAGGGCAATTTCGGGTACCAGCACCAGAGCCTGGCGTCCTGCCTGCAGGACCTTTTCAATGGACCGCAGATAAATCTCGGTCTTGCCGCTGCCCGTCACCCCGTGCAGCAACATCGGCGCGAATCCCCCGGCATGCATCGCCTGTTCAACCTCCGCGAATACCTGCTTCTGGGCTTCGGTCATCGCCAGGCGGACATCGGCAACCGGCGGCAGGTCCGCAAAAGGGTCGCGCAAACGCTCCCGCTGCTCTTCCAGCACAAACCCTTGCCCGACGAGAGCCTTGAGGCTGGCGTGGCAGCCGGGGAACAACGCCAGCAGATCCGTGCGGGAGGCACAGGATACGCGGCGCAGATGCGCGAGCAAAGTACGCTGGCGGGGCCCGCGCGGTTCACCATCTTTTGGAGCAGGCTGATAATGGCTTTCCATCAGCACGCTGGCCTCGTTCCCCGTGGAGAGGCCGACAGGCAAGGCGGTGCGGATCACTTCTCCCAGAGGATACTGGTAATAATCCGCCGCCCGGCGAAGCAGCTCGACCATACCCGACGGAAACAAAGGTTCCTCACCAAGCACCTCAAGCAGCGGCTTCAGGCGATCCGTCTCACCCGACCTTATGGCAATGACATAGCCGATGGCGGTGCGCCGCCCCAGGGGAACTTTCACCCGCATGCCGATGCGCAACGAATCGGCCAGGGCCTTCTCGACCAGATAGGAAAGGGGTTTGTCCAAGGGGGCCGCTACCGCCACCTCTGCAACCAGTCCGCGCATCGGTTACTGCTCCTGATTCTTGTGTGACACCCCCTGTCGGAAACTTGGTCAGCAGGGGATTGGGGAGGGTTGGTCAGGTTCCGCGATCATGCTATAGTAGAGCGTCGATTTCACAGGTAACGGCAGAGCTGCCGTCAGGAGTAAAAACAACCATGCCTCGCACCCGGCTTTCCATAAAACCCCTGTCCCGGAGGCGCTTTTTGATCAGCGGGGCGACCTTGCTCGGCGGCCTGCTGGCGGCGGACGTCACCTTGCGCCAGCCACAGGCCCTGCGCGTGGAACGATACGCCTTCCACACCGCAAAGATGCCTGCGAACAAGGAATTGCGCATTGTGCAGCTGTCCGATCTGCACCTGCACAAGCCGGAAAAGTATCACGAACGCATCGCCGCGACGGTCGCGTCTCTACGCCCCGACATCATCCTGCTGACCGGAGATTTTTTTGAACAGAGCCGCAACCTGGAAGGGGTGCTCACATTTTTGAGAACCCTGAGGGCACCCTCCGGAATTTTTGCGGTACAGGGCAACTGGGAGTACTGGGCCCGCCTCGAAGGGGAAAACCTGAGACGGCAATTCACCAGAGCGAACGTCACCCTGCTGATCAACCGGCGCCGGGACATTCAGATACGCGGAGTGGCTTTGTCCATCCTGGGCCTTGACTATCCTTCCTCCGCGGATCAGGTTTCCGGCCTGGTCCATGCCAGCAGCCCCGACCGCTTCAACATCATGCTGTCCCACGTCCCGGCCTTCGACCATCAGCGGCTCGACGGGCGCATCGACCTGATTCTGGCCGGACACACCCATGGTGGGCAAATTCGGCTGCCCTGGTTGCCACCGCTGTATCTGCCACGGTTTTCCGGCGCCTTCGTCGCCGGTTTCTACAAAGTGGGCCGGAATGGCACCCCCCTGTACGTCAATCGCGGTCTGGGCACCAGTGCCTTGCCGGTTCGCTGCCTGTGCCCTCCGGAGATCACCCTGTTCAGGCTGATGGCCCCGCTACCGACGAAGCCATCCCCGCCAGGCATTCCTGCAAAAACCTCAGCTCATGCATCAACCGGCAAAACCCCTCGCCTGTAAGGCTTTGCGCACCATCGCACAAAGCCTTTTCGGGAGCAGGATGGACTTCGACCATAAGGCCATTCGCACCAGCCACCAGCGCGGCCCGTGCCATGACCGGTACCAGAAAACGACGTCCGGTAGCGTGACTGGGATCGACAATGATCGGCAGGTGGCTCAGGGACTGCACCAGCGGGATCACCGACAGATCGAGGGTGTTGCGGGTGGCGGTTTCAAATGTGCGGATCCCGCGCTCGCACAAAACAACCTGGTCGTTGCCCTCGGCCACAATGTACTCGGCCGCCGACAGAAACTCCTCTACGGTTGCGCTCAGCCCGCGCTTGAGCAGCACCGGAAATCGCAATCTTCCGATTTCCTTGAGCAAATCGAAATTCTGCATGTTGCGGGCACCGATCTGGAGCATATCGACATGACGGCAGGCCATCTCAAGCTGCTCGATACGCATCACCTCGGTCACCGCCGGCAACCCCACCTCCCGCGCCGCGACATGCAAAAACTCCAGCCCTTGCGCGCCCAGTCCCTGAAAGGTGTGAGGCCCGGTACGCGGCTTGAAGGCTCCTCCCCGCAGGATATGCGCTCCGGCCCCCTTGACCTGCCGGGCGGCTTCCAAAATCTGTTCCTGGCTCTCAATCGAGCAGGGCCCCGCCATCACCACCGGCGGGAAACCGTCACCAAGGTTTACCGAACCAACCCTGACTACCGTCGGCGCGGGATGAAAATCCCTGGATACCAGTTTGTAGGGCTTGCTGACATGGATAATCTCCATCACGCCGGGCAAATCACGGATTGTGGCATCATCCACATAACCCCGGTTGCCAAGCACACCAATGGCGATACGCTGGCCACCGGGAATCGGCTGGGCCGTCAATCCGAGAGCGGCCACAGCCTGCGCTACGCAACGAACCTGCTCTTCGGTCGCGCTGTGATGCATGACGATAAGCATAAAAAAACCTCCACGCCGGGAACGTAATATAAACAGGATGCCGCCGGACCAGAGCCGCGCAACCTTTTCCGGAAGGGCACAAGGCCCGTCCATGCTCCGAGGCTCCAGCCGCACACAAGACTGGCATAGATCCGAGCTCCGGATGGATACAGCGCAGCTTTCATATGGGAAACGAGCCATTTATTTCTTGTGGCAAGGGAATCAAGGGATTGCGCGGAACCGCACAAGCAAACCTGCGGATTGACGCCGCCACGGCGGGAAAGGGCCGTTCCCGGATGAAAACAAGACTAGCTCCGAAAGCAGTGAAACACAACTTTTTTCAGCCACGCGGACGAAGGGCCGCCTGGCTGTGGGTTGCAAAAACTTCTTGCCTTGAATAAAGTCTGCTTATATTCTACGGGCTTTTCCAAACGATCAGGATTAAACATGACACAGCGCATGATCGAAATCACATCGCCCTGGTTTCTCGCGGAGGAGACACTCGCCATCCCGACCGATTTCAGTGCGGTGTTCGGCAACAAGAATCCCCTGGCCCTCGAAATCGGCTGCGGAATCGGGGATTTCATCACGCAACTGGCAACCCGGCAGCCACAGCGAAACTTTATTGCCATCGACATCTACAACAAGGGCTGTCTAAAAACCTGCAACCGGCTCCAACAGAACGGCCTGAGCAATGTCCGCGTCATCCGCACGGAAGCACGCTATCTGCTGGCACAATTTCTGACGCCTGAAAGCCTGGCGGCGGTCTACATCAACTGTCCGGACCCCTGGCCCAAAAAGCGCCACCGCAAAAGACGCCTGGTCAATGGCGAATTCCTGCTGGCCCTGCTGCGCGCGATGCGCCCCGGCGCCGATTTGTTTTTCAGCAGCGACGTCGCCGATTATGCTCTGGACGTGGCTGACCAGCTACAGAACCTGCCCGGGTTTGAAAACCGAATGTCAGCCCCCGTTGCATTTGAACTGGCTGACTACCCCTTATCAAAATACATGCGCCGGTTTCTGGCCCAGGGTCAGCCGATCCATTTCATCCACCATCGGCGGCGGGTCGGCGACACCGGCCACGCCATGCCCCCGCAGCCGGTGAGCAGGGGATTTCGCAGTGCCTGGAGCGAACACCATGCCTAGATATCTGACGGCGAACTTTCCCGGCATCGGGGGAACCATTAAAACATCTCCCGAAGACTTTCTGGTGGAGGAACTGCCACTCTACCCTGCCTGCGGCGAGGGGGATCACCTTTATCTCGAGGTGGAAAAACGCGGCCTGACGACCTTTGAATTGCTCAAACGCCTCGCACGCGCGCTCCAGGTCAATGAAAGGGACATGGGCTACGCCGGGCTCAAGGATGCCCAGGCCACGACGCGGCAGTTCATCTCGGTGCCGGGATGCCCTGAAGAGCGCGCCCTGGCCCTCGATCTTGATGACATACGCATTCTTTCGGCCCGCCGGCACCGCAACAAGCTGCGCCTGGGGCATCTGGCCGGCAACCGCTTCACAATCACCGTGCGGCAGGTTGACCACCAGGCCCGGGAAAAGGCCCTCGACATACTGCATGTGCTGCAAATGGCGGGTGTACCCAACTTTTTTGGAGAACAGCGCTACGGCGTGCTGGGTAATTCGCACAGGATCGGCCAGGCCATCGTGCGCCAAAATTATGCAGAAGCCATCGCCCAGATCATCGGCGATCCGGAAAAAATCACCAACCCGGACTGGCAGCATGCCGCCCGACTGTTTTGCGCCGGCCGCCTGAGCGAAGCTGTGGCCGCCCTGCCCCGGCGGATGCGCCACGAGCGCGACCTCATAACATGCCTGCAACAGGGCGCCTGCGCTGAAAAAGCGCTTCGCCGCCTGCCCGCAAAGCTGTTGCGGCTGTATCTGTCCGCCTATCAGTCACACCTCTTTGACCGCCTGGTAACCATGCGGTTGGACAGCCTCGACACGCTCTGGCCCGGGGATCTTGCCTACAAGCACGACAACGGCGCCTGCTTTCTGGTAACAGACCCGGCCGCGGAACAACCCCGCGCCGACCGCCTGGAAATCAGCCCGTCGGCCCCCCTGTTCGGCTACAAGGTCAAATTGGCAGAGAGCCAGGCCGGCATTCTCGAGCAAGCACTTCTGAGCAAAGAAGCGATCGACCTGAAAGACTTTCGCATCGGCACCGGGCTGTCCATGCCCGGCGAACGCAGACCTTTGAGAATCCCCGTTGCCGAAATCGACGCGCGTCAGGAAAGCGACCAACTGATCTTGTCCTTCGTTCTGCCAAAAGGCTGTTTCGCCACCACCGTGCTACGGGAAATCATGAAAACGGAACAGCAGCATCAAGCCCCCTGAAACTGGCACGCCACTTGCTCACCCATCTTGGTTCCGCCTGCAAATCAAAAGTGGTTCCGCAAAAAAACGGTTAAAGCGCACCACAGAAAAAAGGTCAGGGAAATACCCATGGTTATTGTTGACATTTGTAAAACATGATTTTATATTCAAAAAAATATTCATTCGAGTATTCTTGCGAAAAGGCGGGGAAGATTTTAGAACAACCGGCTCCCCCCTCCCAGACAACACGCACCCCTAACATTACATTCATCCGGCATTGGCCGGCAATCTGCACCCAAGAGGGATCCGAAACATGGCAAAAAAAGAAAAATCCGAGTATATGATTCAAGCGGTATCGCATGCCCTCGACCTGCTTGAACAATTTCACGGCGACGATGTGGACGAATTGGGCGTTACGGAACTCAGCAAGCGCCTAAGATTACATAAAAACAATGTTTTTCGGCTTTTGGCGACGCTTGAATCCCGTGGATACATCGAGCAGAACAAAGTTACGGAGAACTATCGCCTGGGGCTTAAATCTCTTGAACTCGGCCAGACTTTCATCAAAAAGATGGGCCTGCTGCACCAGGCCAAGCCGGTACTCGACAGTATCGTGGAGGCGTGCAACGAAACCGCCTATCTGGCAATTTTCAAGGAAGGCCACATCGTCTACCTTGACGTGGTCGAAACACACCTTACGGTGCGCGTCGTCTCCCGCGTAGGCTCCCGCCTGCCGGCATATGCCACCGCCGCCGGCAAAGTGCACATGGCCTACATGTCGGAAGAAGAACTGGACAACCTGCTGCCCACGGAAGAACTAAAGGCCTATACCGAATACACCATCACCGACCGCGGCAAGCTCAAGGAAAACCTCAAGGAGGTCACGGAAAAAGGCTATGCTCTCGACAACGAGGAACTCGACCTCGGAGTCCGCTGCGTAGCCGCGCCCATTCGTGACTACACCCGCAGGATCATCGGTTCATTGAGCATTTCCGGACCGTCCATCCGGTTTACCGACGAACGTATCCAGGAAGAACTCATGCCTCTGGTGGTCAAGGCTGCTGACGAACTCTCCACCCGCCTGGGTTTTCATAAAAGCTGAAAACTACCGCCAACCGTACCACCGGAACATATGCCAGCAGCCCGAAAATGTTCCGGGCTGCACCATATAGAGCCGTTTTTCACGTTGCGTAATGTAACAGGGGAAACGGCTCATCGCTTTTTGCGGAGCAAGCATGACACGCGGGAAAAAAAATGCACCGGGTTGCCCCCAGCCCATCGCAGAAAACCAGGCATTTCAGCTGCGCCCGGCACAATCAGGCAAACCGGGCGTGCTGCTGATACACGGTTTTACCGCCTCCCCCTGGGAAATGCGCCCCCTGGCAGAGCATCTGTGCGGGTCCGGGTACCATGTCGCTGCCGTCCGCCTGCCGGGACATGGCACCAGCCCCGAAGACCTCTGCCGGCGCCGCTGTGAGGAATGGATCGCGGCAGCCCGCGAAACTCTCGACATCCTGGGCAGAGAAGTTGGTCAGGTCCACGCTATGGGTTTGAGCACCGGAGCCCTGGTTTGCCTGGCGCTGGCCGCCGAGAGGGAGCTATGCAGCATGGTCCTGCTGTCGCCTTTTCTGGCCATGCAGCACCGGCTTGCGCCTCTAACCGGCCTGCTGCGATATTTCCGCACTTACCAGCACCGCGAGCTGCCCGATCATCTCTCTCCATATTATTACGACCGCCGCCCCCTGAACGGCATCTATCAGATCTGCCGACTGATCGGCAAAATCAAACCGCTCCTGCCCCGCATAACCACGCCGACCCTGGCGATCAACGCCCTTGGCGACCGCACGGTCCGCGCTGAAAGTGGCTACGCCCTGTTTCAGCGACTGTCCAGCCCTTGCCGGGAATACCACATGTTCGGCCCCGGGACCGGGCATGGCCTGGCCGCCCCCGACCAGCCATCCTGGCAAGCCATGCTGGACCTCATTCTGCGTTTTCTGGCCGCACTGGACCCTCCCCGGCCATTGAAACCAGGCGCGCCATAAGTAGCACCACCTGGCGACGGGTTTGTGCCAGGGTGCCGTTGTTATCGATGACATAGTCAGCACGGCGAATCTTTTCCGGCAGGGGCATCTGGGAGGCGATGCGCGCGCGCGCGGCGGCTTCGTCCAGATGATCGCGGGCCATCAGGCGCCGCAACTGAATATCTTCCCTGACTGCGACGACCGCCACGGCGTCGACCTGTTTGTCGGCGCCAGCTTCAAACAACAACGGCGCATCATAGATGACAATCCGAGCGCCGTGTTCCGCCAGTTCGGCAAACCGCTGACGGGCCAGTTCGGCGATGGCGGGATGGGTTATGCGATCAAGGTCACGGCGCGCCCGGGAATCGGAAAAAATCGTTTGCGCCAGCCAGGACCGATTCAAGGACCCGTCCGCGCAAAGCACCGCGTCGCCGAAACGCTCAACAAGACAAACCAGAACAGGCGCACCGGGTGTCACAATCTCCCGAGCCAGGCCATCGGCACCGACCACGTCAGCCCCCAACTCCCGAAACATCTTTGCCACAACACTCTTGCCACTGCCAATGCCGCCTGTCAAACCCAGAATCATCATGGCAACTCCTTTCAGACCGCCTCTTGCCTACCGCTCGCCGATGGCCTATTTTGCCCGACACAAAAGCTATTTACAACCACCGCACGAAACGCTAAGGTAAAGATTCAATTAAAAAACACAAGTTTTTCTGGAAACGGCCCCGTGACCACAGAAAGCCCCCCCCAACAATCTCTGGACCTGGCGCTGGCAGCCCTGACCCGCTTGATCAAATTGATCAAGGCGGTACGTTTCTACCCACCCGAGCACCCGACCCTCAAACTGGTTGGAGACGAAACACTGGAAGCATTTCGGCCCTTGCTGCAAAACGGCAACCTTGCGGTAACGGTGCGAAAGGACGGGATTCTGCACCAGGGCGAAACAATCGGGCGCTCCCACGGGGGAATCCGTAGCCTGGCGCACTTTCTGTTTGCCAGGCGCATCCAACAACTGCTATTCCTGCCCGAACTGACGGTCAGGGACCTGATGGTGTTTTCCCGGAATGTGGTTCGCAAAACCTCTGACATTCAGCAGCAGGGCGGCCTGCAGGAAGCGCTGCTGGCGGAACAGGCCACAGGCATATGGATCAACGAGATCGACCTGTCCGTCATACGCGACGTCAAACAGCGGCTGCAACAGCGGGAAGAGGCCCTTTCGGCCGGCAGCGAAGAAACTTCCGAATCGGAGAACAAAAGCGACAACCCGATGCTGCATCAGGAAGGTATAGCAACTGAAGCATGCCAGGAAACTGCCTTCGACAAACACCTGCTCGACCAGTTATCTCTGGAACAGGTCCTCGTCCAGCTTCCCCGGGAAGCCTCGGAAAACCGTTTCCGGCAACTGCTCGGCGTGCTTCCGGACCTGGTGCGCCGGCAGCTTGTCAATAAGGATCTGACTCTGGTTCTGCAGACCTATCGAACACTTGCCGGACTACACGGCAACCGGCGAATCAACCAGTCCCGGCGAAGTGAAATCATCAAGTGTCTGGACCTGCTGACCCGACCCGACATCATCGCCTTTTTGATCGAAGCCCTGTGCAACCGTACCTCGGCAAAGAATCTGCGGTTGCAAACCATGCAAACGCTCATATTCTTGCGCTACAGAACCATCCTGCCACTCATCGAGCGACTGACAGAAGAAAATGATCCGCTGGCACGCAAATTCCTGTCGACAGCATTGGTGGAGATCGGCACTCCCGCCGTACCCGACCTGCTCAGGATCATGACGGACGAGCGCTGGTATGTGATCCGCAATATCGTCGCCATTCTGGGGCAGATCGGAAGTCAGCACGCCGTGCCCTATTTAAAGCCCCTGCTGTGGCACAAGGATCTGCGCATTGCTCGGGAATCGGTCCGGGCTCTTGCGCGAATCGGAGGCGCGCAGGCGCTCGAAGCCCTGCTGCAACTGATTGACAGCGGGCAGCAAGACCTTTATCCTCAAGCCATCATTGCCCTGGGCATCATGCGCGATCCGATGGCCGTATCAAAGCTGGTCGGGATCATGACATGCCGCGATCCATTTCGGAAAAAAACCGAAATGAAAATTGCAGCCATAAAAGCGCTGGGCCGCATCGGTTGCATCGATGCGGCCCCCGACCTGGAACGCATGGCGAAGCGCCGGTTTTTCTGGAGCGACAGACGGCGCGCCGCGCTGCGTATTCAGGCCATCGCTGCACTCGGCCAGATCCGCGCTCCTGCTTCACGTCCGGTATTGGAAACCATCAGCCAGGAGCGCGATCAGCGTATCGCCCAATGCGCGGCAAGAACACTGAAACTGTGGCCGGACCGATATCATGCATCTTGATCCCCTGAAACAACTTGCCAACAATCTGTCCGGCGCACTCAAAGGGCTGCGCCTTTACCCTGTCGAACATCCGATCATCCAGAAACAGCTGCGCGAAACAGCGCGCGCAGCGGGCACCCTTTTACAGGAACATGAACATCTGCGCATCGGCGTTCTGCAGGACACCCTGTTTATCAACGACCACCTGTTTGCCGATCCGCATCCTGCCGCGGAGAGCTTGTGCCGCCTGTTTCAGGAAAAGCAGATTGCCGGGCTGGAGTTTCTGAAGGGCATTCCAGAACTTGAGTTCCGGCATTTTCTGCAGTTCATGAACAGCCCGGCTCTGGGCCAGGAAGATTTTCAGGCACTGTTCGACAAACACCAGGTGCGCCATATCCGGTTTCTCCCGGATGAAGCCGAGGAGGACGATGACCGCCAATCCGCGCGCAAAATCTTCGGCCGGGCGCTGAAGGTGGTCAACACTATTTTCAAGGATGTGCGCATGGGCCGCATTCCGTCCTCGGCTGAAGCTCACAAAGTCGTCAAAGACATGGCCCGCATGACCCTGGCCGACCCCCATGCACTGCTGGCTTTGAGTCTTCTGAAAAATTACGATAATTATACCTTCACCCACTCTGTGAACGTGTCCGTCCTTGCTCTGGCCATCGGCAGGGCAGCCGGTTTACAGGAAGAACAACTGCGCATTCTTGGCATCGGCAGCCTGCTGCACGATATCGGCAAACTTAAAATCGATATATCGATCATCAATAAACCGGGCAGGCTTTCTGAAAGCGAATTTGCCGAAATCCGCAAACATCCACGCATCGGAGCCGATATAATTCAGCAAATGGGGGATGTGATCGAAGCGGCAATCGCCATTGTCCTTGGGCACCACCTGCACTTCGACCGCAAAGGCTATCCCGGCGATGTCACAATCAGCGGATCCTACGACCTGATCGACATGACCACCATCGCCGACAGCTATGACGCCATCACCACCCTGCGCCCCTATCAGCGTCCCACCACCCCGCGCGAAGCCATCAGGCATCTGATGAAAGAATCCGGAACCATGCTGCATCCGGACTATCTGAAAAAGTTCGTCGCCTCCCTCGGCACGTACCCGGTCGGAACCCTGGTGCGCCTCGACAGCAACGAAATCGGAGTCGTTGGCCGCGTCGGCATCGACAACCCCGATTGCGTCCAGGTGAAAATTCTGTTCGACGGCGCAGGTGCGCAGCTGAATCAACCGAGGTTGATCAACCTTGCCGCGGACGAAAAAAAACGGATCGTTTCCGAAGTCGATCCGTTCCTCAAGGGCGTCGATGTCGTCGACTACCTGTAGTGCGCAATGGCCAGATTCAAGGTCAAGGCTCAACCTTCAGCCGTAACCGGCGCCGCCCCCCCCAAACAGCCCAGAACCTTCATGGCAGTACATCTTACCCGGGTTCTGCTGTCGTCCGCCAGGCGCAGCACGGCGCCTTCGGCTTCGGCAAAACCGATTCGTGCCAGCGACTCCAGCGCCGCAACAACCAGTTCCTCGTCTTCATCCGCGAGCGCGGCCGACAGACAGGGCACAAGGCGGCGATCACAGAAATTTCCCAGAGCGGTTGCGGCATGCACCCTCACCGCCGGGTGTGGATCCTTGAGATGACGCACAAGAAATTCCAGCACCTTGATATGCCTTTTTTCACCAAGCACCTGAATAGCTGCGCAGCGCAGGTCGGCATCGGCGACCCTGAGCGCCGCCAGCAAAGGCGGAAAAACCTTCGGACTGTGGATTTTTTCAAGCGCGAAAATAGCCCGCACCTGCTGGCCACGATTCCCGGCCCTGAGAACCTGAAGGATATCATCCAGGCTCTGCACCGCTTCCAGGCGCTCCAATGCCTCGGCCGCCGCCACCCGGACCTCCTCATCCGTGTCGCGCAACGCTTCCTGCAAAACCTGTCGCCGGCGTTCCAGCATCACCATTCACCTTTTCTGGTTATCACGGCATGGTGCGAAACCGATCGGCCCCCTCCACCTGACGGCAGATAATCACGCATGCCCGAAATAGAGTCAGCATAAAACAATTCCGAAAAACGTAGCAGAAAAGCTCCCGGCAAACAACGCCCCAGAATAAAAACATCGTTTTATCTCTTCGGGAAGTCTGCCATAATGGCCGAAAAGCCAGGCCGCAGCACGGAAAAACCGCACACGAAAGAGAACCTTTCCTATTTCAGGGCGCACACCGTATACAATAAATTGTCCGCAACGCAACGTATTGGTTGAATTGCCCCTGCCAAACTGCTATGATCCGCACGTTTACTTTTCCGCTTGACTGCCTGTTTTTTGGGCTAAAACCCGCAAATCCGGCAAATTTTGATTATTTTTTAAACTTGAGTGCGGAAGTTTTAGCCGACCCTTCTCAACCTGCTGGAGAGAACATGTTCGAAGTTCTGCAAAACGACATATTGGCGCCCAACGTGCACCGCATGGTCATTCGCGCCCCGCGCATCGCCAAAGCCCGGCAACCGGGCCAGTTTGTCATTGTCCACCCTGAAGCGGGTGGTGAGCGCATCCCCCTGACCATTGGCGATGCCGATCCGCAGGCTGGCACCATCACCCTGTTTATTCAGGCGGTCGGAGCTTCGACCCTGAAGATCGTCAACACCCCCGTTGGGAGCTCCCTGCGCGACATCGCGGGCCCCTTGGGCAAAGCGACCGAAATAGAACAATGGGGACGGGTTGTCTGTGTCGGCGGTGGCCTTGGCACCGCGGTTCTGTATCCTCTGGCCAAAGCCCTTGCGGAAGCCGGCAACGAAGTTACCACCATTATCGGGGGGCGCTCCAAGCCATTCATCATTCTGGCCGATGAACTCGGTGCGTTTTCCAATGAAGTGCTCGTCGCTACCGAAGACGGCAGTCTCGGCCGGCAGGGCTTTGTCACTCACGTCCTGCAGGAACTGATCGATGCCCCGGACAGGCGTCCGGCCGCGGTGTTCGCCATCGGCCCGGTGCCGATGATGCGCGCCGTCGCCGAACTCACCCGCCCGTATGGCATCAAAACCATCGTCAGCCTCAACCCCATCATGATCGATGGCACCGGCATGTGCGGCGGATGCCGGGTAAAGGTCGGTGACGAAACCAAATTCGCCTGCGTCGACGGCCCGGAATTCGACGGCCATCTGGTCGACTTCGGACTGCTGATGGACCGACTGTCCATGTATCGGGACACCGAAGCCAAGATTCTGGCGGAACTGCCCGAGGAACTGCGTGAAAAAATCATCAAGGTGAAACGATAATCCATCATGACAAATGAGTTGAAACCCAAAGAACGCATGGCCATTGATCGGGTAAAAATGCCCGAACAATCCCCCCGGCGCCGCATCGGTAATTTTGAGGAAGTCAACCAGGGTCTCACCGAAGAGCAGGCCATTCAGGAAGCGAAACGCTGCCTGCTGTGTAAGTCCCGCCCTTGTGTGGCCGGCTGCCCGGTGCGCGTGCGCATCCCTGATTTCATTGCCGCCCTGGCCGAGGGCGACCTGCCCGAAGCGGCGCGCATCCTGTTGGCGGACAACACCCTGCCGGCCGTCTGCGGACGGGTCTGTCCACAGGAAACCCAGTGCGAACAGGTCTGCGTACGCGGAGCCAAGGGGGCGCCGGTGGCCATCGGCTACCTGGAAAGGTTTGTTGCCGATTGGGCGCTTGCCCATCCTGACAAGCTGCACAAGGAAATCCTGCCGGCACCCACGGGCAAAAAAGTCGCCATCGTCGGTTCTGGACCGGCCGGGCTCACCATGGCCGGCGAACTGGCGCGCAAAGGGCACGCCGTGACCTTGTTCGAGGCGCTGCACGATACCGGCGGAGTGCTGCGTTACGGCATTCCCGAGTTCCGCCTGCCCAAGCGCATCGTCGATATCGAGGTGAAACGCCTTCAAGACATTGGTGTGCAGATCGAGTGCAATGTGGTGGTCGGTAAAACCGTCACCCTCGATGAACTGCGTCAGGAATTCGATGCCGTGTTCATCGGCAACGGCGCCGGCCTGCCGGTAATGCTCAACATTGACGGCGAAAACCTCAAAGGGGTCTACTCCGCCAACGAATACCTGACTCGGGTAAACCTGATGGCGGCCTGGCGCGACGACGTCCCCACCCCGATCATTCGTGGCAAGCGGGTGGCGGTCATCGGCGGAGGCAATACCGCCATGGATGCGGTGCGCACATCCCGGCGCCTCGGCGCGGAGCGCTCGATCATCGTCTACCGGCGCACCGAGGTCGAAATGCCGGCCCGCGTCGAGGAAATCCACCATGCCAAGGAAGAAGGCATCGAATTCCTTCTGCTGGCGGCACCGCTTGAAATTCTCGGCGATGAAAAAGGCTGGGTCAAGGGACTGCTTTGCCAGCGCATGCAGCTGGGCGAACCCGACGCTTCCGGCCGGCGCCGCCCGGTGCCCATTGAAGGCGACACCTTCGTTCTGGATGTCGACGTGGTGGTCAACGCCGTCGGCACCCGTGCCAACCCGCTGCTGACAGCGACGGCACCCGATCTCAAACTGAACAAGTGGGGCAATATCGAAACCGACGAGCGGGGCGCCACCAGCCTGCCCGGCGTGTTTGCCGGCGGCGACATCGTGCGAGGCGGCGCCACCGTCATTCTGGCCATGGGCGACGGCAAAATGGCAGCCCAGGCCATCGACGAGTATCTGAAACAACAGAATTGATGCCACCCCAACAACCCGTATCGAAGCCCGTACCGTAAAGGTACGGGCTTTTTGCTATCCGGGATGCCCCACACTGGATCTTCACCGAAAAATTGGCTATGCTGGGCGTATGAGTGAACATACCTGCGATTTACAAGAGCACCTGTCCACAATTCTTGACAGCGTTGCCGACGGCGTTTTTACCGTCGATAGCGAAATGCGCATAACCTGGTTCAACCACGCTGCGGAACGCATTACCGGATTCAGCCGCGAAGAAGCCCTGGGGCAGCGCTGCTGTGAAATTTTCCGCAGCTCCATCTGTTTTTCCGAATGTCCTGTGCGCAAGGCCATGGCCACGGGCTCCAACGTGGAAAACCGGGAAATCGACATCCTCGATCGACACAATCGTGAAATCCCCATCTCCGTGTCGGCCTCGGTGCTGCGCAATACCCGGGGAGAGCCGGTTGGCGGCGTTGAAACCTTTCGCGACCTGAGCCGCATCCATGCTCTGCAGAAAGAGGTTTCGGAAAAGCATCGTTTCCAGGACATGGTCAGCCGCAACCCCGTCATGCGCAAGCTGTTCGATGTTCTGCCCGACATTGCGGCCAGCCAGGCCACTGTTTTGCTTCAGGGAGACAGCGGCACCGGCAAGGAACTGTTTGCCCGGGCTCTCCACAACCTCAGTCCCCGCCGTCACCACCCCTTGGTGATTCTCAACTGTGGCGCCCTGCCGGAGCAATTGCTCGAGGCTGAAATCTTCGGAGTCCGCAAGGGAGCCTACACCGGCGCCACCGAAGACAGGCCCGGGCGTCTGCAGCAAGCCGAAGGGGGCACCCTGTTTCTTGATGAGATCGGCGACCTGCCCCTGCCCCTGCAGGTAAAATTGTTACGCGTTCTTGAAAATCGGGAGTATCAGCCACTGGGCGCACGGCGCCCGCGCAAAGCCAATGTGCGGTTTCTGGCCGCCACGCACCAGGACCTGGAATCCATGGTGAGGCAGAAACTTTTCCGGCAGGATCTATACTTCCGCCTCAATGTGGTCCCGCTACGCATCCCTGCCCTGCGGGAGCGCAGCGAGGACATCCCGCTGCTCCTCGACATGGCCCTGGACCGGTTCAATGCCCTTTACGACAAAAAACTGCGCGGATTTAGCCCGGAAGCCCTGTCTGTGCTGATGGACCACGACTACCCCGGCAACATAAGGGAACTTCTCAACATCGTCGAACGTGCAGCCATACTGTGCCGTGGAGAATGGATCGAGCCTGAGCACCTGCCCACAGGGCTGCGCACCCCGCCTTTGACCCGCAAAAACGACGAGAACAGATCACCCGCAACCCCCTCCCGCTCCCAACTGCACGCATTGCTGGCGCAATGCAACGGCAATCGCGCCGCCGCCGCTCAAAAACTTGGAGTTAACCGCACCACGCTATGGCGCTGGCTCAAACGACTGGAAACAGGCGATTGACCGTTGCAAATATACGCAACAAGTGCAACACCCAATGCAACGCTAAAACCTATTGTTTTTAAACAACAAAGTTCTAAATGCTGCAGCATTGCAACGAACAGCACCCATGCATAATTCCGAAAGAATCCCTACCAACCATCCCAACATGCCGTTTTTACTCGTATTTTAAAATCTTCCGCTTTGATAAAACTTGGCATGATCATTGTTATAAAAGCAGGTCATGGACCCGCACTCCCCACAAACATTAACGTGCCGCATCGCCTTGCCCTGTTATGAAAACAGGGTCATGCCCCGTTTCGGCATGGCTCGAACCTTCATCTTTGCGGATATCAATCGCAGCAAAAAACAGATCACGGCCATTACCGAGAAGAACTGGGAGTCAAGCCAACCGATGGACCTGCCGGCATGGCTGCAACAGCAGCGCGTCGAAGGGGTATTGTGCGGCGGCATTCACCCCCGTTATCAAATCGCTCTCGAAGCCAAAGGCATGTGGGTGGCGTGGGGATTCCGCGGAGAAATAGAAGCGGTCCTGAACCAGTGGCTCGATGCCGAAAAGCACCCTGACAGTCTGGCCGATGGCTTTGGTTTCGTGAGTTGTTGCCGGATACAGCATGCAGCGGCATCAAACAAAATATCAAACACCCCCTGCCCAAGGAGAAAAAAACCATGAAGATTGCCATCACCGCCCAAGGCCAAACTCCCCAAAGCACCGTGGATCCGCGCTTCGGTCGCGCCGCCTGGTTGTTGATCCACGATGATTGCGACAACAGCTGGGAAAGCATCGACAATATCGCCGGGCGTGACACCGCCCATGGAGCCGGCATTCAAGCCGCGCAAAAGGTTGCGGACCATGGCGTGGAAGCGCTGATTACAGGAGCCATCGGACCCAAGGCCTTTACCTCCCTGACGGCCGGCCGCATACGTATCTATCATGGTGCGACCGGCACCGCGCAAGAGGCCCTTGCCGCCTTCAAGGCCGGCAAACTCAAAGAGGCCTCTGAACAGGATGCAACGGGCGGGGTTTGAGCGCACCCCCATCAAGCAGAGCGCCCGGGCACTGCAAGCTCACTTGCCGCGACCTGCGGACAGTCGCCCGCGCCCCTCGAACCATGGATTCGCCATGCCAATAAAAATCGCGATCGCCAGCGGCAAGGGCGGTACCGGCAAAACCACTGTCGCCACCAACCTGGTGCGGATGGCGGCCCAAAGGGGCTACCAGGCAGCCTATATTGACTGCGACGTCGAAGCTCCCAACGGCCACCTGTTTTTGCGTCCTGAAATAACCCAGCGGGAAGTAGTGCGTGTGCCGGTTCCGGCCGTGGATGAGAAACGTTGCGACCACTGCGGCGAATGCGCGCGCTTCTGCCAGTACCACGCGCTCCTGTGCCTGCCCGAGCAGACCCTGCTGTTTCCTGAACTCTGCCACGGTTGCGGGGGCTGCCGGCTGCTCTGTCCGAAAGACGCTATCCAGGAGACAACCAGGGACATCGGCTATTGCCAGTCAGGCCGTGCGGATCAGGCTGATTTTATATCCGGGTGTCTGAACATTGGAGAGGCAAAAAGCCCACCGTTGATTCGCGCCGTCAAAAGCCGGATGCCGACCACGGGCATGGCCTTCATCGACTCGCCTCCCGGCACATCCTGTCCGGTGGTAGAGAGCCTTCGCGACTGCAATTTCGTGGTTCTGGTGACCGAACCGACGCCCTTCGGCCTGCACGACCTCGGCCTGGCGTTCGACATGGTACGACTACTGGATATCCCCTGCGGGGTGGTGATCAACCGTGCCTCCGACAACGACCGGGAAACCCTGGCCTGGTGTGAAACGCGGCAGTTGCCGATACTGGCCAGCCTGCCCGACGACCGCAAAGCGGCCGAGGCCTACTCGCGCGGCAAACTTATCGCCGATGCCGTGTCCGGCTTTGCACAACCGTTTGCCGAACTGCTGGATACCCTGCTGTCATTACCGCAGGTTGCCTGCCACACCGTAAGCGGAGAGCGACCATGAAACAGCTGACGGTTATCAGCGGCAAAGGCGGTACTGGCAAAACATCGGTGACAGCCTCCCTGGCGGTGCTGACGGAGAAGGTGGTAATGGCCGATTGTGATGTGGACGCTGCCGACCTGCACCTGGTCCTGGCTCCGCGGATTTTGTCCCGGCAGCCCTTCAGCGGCGGCAAACAGGCCTGGATTGACGCATCCATCTGCGCAATGTGCCGGCACTGCGTGGAACTCTGCCGATTCGAAGCCGTGCATTGTTCAGGGGAGACCTGCAGCATCGACGGCACAGCCTGCGAGGGCTGTGGCGTTTGTGCCCGATTCTGTCCAACCGGAGCAATCCGTTTCGAGGATGCCCAAAACGGTGAGTGGTACCTTTCGGAAACGCGGGTCGGTCCCATGGTTCATGCACGGCTGGGAATTGCCGAGGAAAATTCCGGAAAACTGGTTTCGCTGGTAAGAGACGAAGCCCGCAAAATTGCCAACCGGCAACAACGCAATACCATTATTATCGATGGCTCGCCGGGCACCGGGTGTCCGGTTATCGCCTCCATCACCGGCACGGATCTCGCCTTGCTGGTAACGGAACCGACCCTGAGTGGTCTGCATGACATGGAACGTGTCGCCGATCTGACCGAGCACTTTCGGATTCCGACGATGATTGCCATCAACAAATGGGACATTAATCCGGAACTGACCTCGCGCATCGAGGCAACCGCTGCCCACCGCCATCTCATGGTGGGTGGAAGGATTCGATATGACCGATGCGTCACTGAAGCACAAATCCGGGGCCGGGCCGTGGTCGAGCTGGCCGAAGCACCAGCCGCAGCCGACCTCGAAAATCTGTGGCACTCGGTACAAAAAGTTTTGCACCCTGGAACGTAAAAATCCCGTACTGCGAACACCATGTTCCGCAACAACAAAGGAGAACCTATTATGAAAATCGCCATCCCCCTGGTCGGAGGAAAACTCAGTCAACATTTCGGTCACTGTGAGGAATTCGTCCTGCTCGAAATCTGCGCCGATGCCAAAACGATTACCGGAAAAAGCCTGCACCAACCGCCACCCCATGAACCGGGCATGCTGCCCCGCTGGCTCAATCAACTCGGCGCCGAGGTAATCATTGCTGGTGGCATGGGCCGGCGCGCCCAGGAACTTTTCACGGAAAACGGCATCAAGGTGGTCGTTGGCGCAGCAGCGGACGCCCCTGAAAAGCTTGTTAACGCCTATCTGCAGAACACTCTGGAAGTCGGAGAAAACTGCTGCGATCACTGACAGAAACCGGCCGCCAGATGGGCGGAACATTGTTGTCGCCGCCACGAAAATGCAACTTATTTCCCAATGGCGGTTCTGAGAAGAAGGAGAAAAGGATTATGGATTCATGCACCTCATCCGACCAATGCGCCTCCGGGCAACCATCCGCATGCGAACTGCAAGCCAAAATGAAGCAACGCCTTGGACGCATTAACCGCAAGATTCTTGTCATGTCAGGCAAAGGTGGCGTCGGCAAAAGTTCCACGGCCGTGAACCTCGCTCTGGCGCTGGCCCAGGAGGGTTATGCGGTGGGACTGCTTGATATCGACCTGCACGGCCCCAGTGTTCCAAAAATGCTCGGTTTGGAGGGGAAGCAGCTGAGAAACGGACCCGACGGACTTCTGCCCATCGAATATCTGCAAAACCTGAAAGTTATTTCGGTAGGATTTCTGCTCAGCAGCGACGATGAAGCCCTGGTTTGGAGAGGCCCGGCAAAAACAGGGCTCATCCAGCAGTTTCTGCGTGACGTGCAGTGGGGTGACCTGGATTTTCTAATTGTGGACTGTCCGCCCGGCACCGGCGACGAACCCTTGACCGCCGTCCAGACGCTGCTGGGAAATGATCAGAACAGCGGCGCGGTTATCGTCACCACGCCCCAGGAAGTCGCCCTGCTTGACGTGAGAAAATCAATCACCTTCTGCCGACGTCTGGAGATGCCGGTCCTCGGCGTCATCGAAAACATGAGCGGTTTTGTTTGCCCCAAATGCGGCGAAGTCATTGATATTTTCAAATCGGGCGGTGGCCTCCAGGTTGCGGAGAGCATGAAGGCTCCGTTTTTGGGCAAGATTCCCATGGACCCGGCCATGGTACAGGCCGGCGACAATGGCAAACCCTATCTTGCCCTGCGAGGGGAAACGGAAACCAGCAAAACCTATCGCCAGATTGCCGCCTCCCTTATGCAAAGTCCCGCCAATTAGTCTTCAGCCAGAAACGGCTCTTTTCCGCCGTGCGGTGTCATTCCGGAGTTTGCGGATGGCACCATTCGGCCGCAGCAGGCCCCGCCCCGGGCGAGCCAGCCCGGGGCGGGCTCGCCCGACCTGCCCATTCGCTCCTTATTTTGGAGGCTTCTGCACGGGCACCCTACTCTTTCTTCCATATACGCCGCCGGCAAAAGGTACGATGAGTCCTAAAAAAAGGACCTGCCGGTTGGCAGGTCCTTTGAATGTTTTGGTAGCGGGGGCAGGATTTGAACCTGCGACCTTCGGGTTATGAGCCCGACGAGCTACCGAACTGCTCCACCCCGCGTCAAGAAGATGAACTATACGCTTTTAGCTGGCACATGTCAACCCCTTGAGGATACTACTTTGCATCTAGCGTTTTTTCACCAGGGGGGCATTTGCCAGACGCGCCGCTTTCAAAGTGGAAGCAGCTCCGTCGGCAGCTGACCGAGAGGCAAATGGTCCAACATACACACGATACCAGATCCCCTTGGCTCCAAGATCGGTTTTTTCCACGTAGGCGGCGTAACCGCTTTTCGCTAAACGAGAACTGAGATCCTGGGCACTGGCCTGCTTCTGTACCGAAGCGACCTGAATGATGAACCCACCACCGGATGATGTCACCGGAGCGCTGGCCGTGACGGGCCTGGGTGACGGAGCCGTAACCGGCTCTACCTTGGGTGCGGAAACCTTGGGTCGGGCTTCCGCTACGACCGGCTTAGCCACTGCGGACGGCGGCTGGAGCGCGGAATCTCGCGACTTATCTACGCGAGCAGGAGTCACCTCGGCAGGCTGGGGCGGAAGGTTGATGCCACTGCCCATGGGAGGCTGCGTTCCTTCGGGAAGTGTTTCGTAGAAGGTCAACGCCGGATTCGCCGCTGGTTCTTCGGCAGGGGCTGTGGCCGCCCCGGTTTCGGTTCCGGCCTCCGGCACGGCTATGGCGATACGCCCGGAAGTCGTCAGATCCTCCTTCACGATGACATTATCCTCTCCGCTGCGACCAACCATCACGCCCAGCCCGTAGCTGACCAGGGAGATGATCAGTCCCAGAACGATCAGGACCATCGTCTGTTTTTTTTCAAGGCGCCTCTGTGAGCGGGATACGACCTGACGATTCATGACTTTTCCTCCTGTCTACATCCGCTCGGGAGCGGAAACTCCGAGCAAGAGCAACGCGTTACGCAGAACAATCCGCACACAATTGACCAGATAGAGCCGGGCACGGCTAACTTCGGGATCCTCGACCAGCACCCGGCCCTTATTGTAATAACTGTGAAAGCGCGCAGCCAGTTCCTGGAGATAGAAAACCACCCTGTGGGGTTCGAATTGTGCAGCGGCCCCATCGACGACTTCGGGGTAGCGAGACAGAAGCCTGGCCAGCGCCAGCTCATCCTCGAGAGCAAGAACCTCGAAATCAACCTTGCCCATCTCCGGAACAGCCAGACCCTGCTCCACGGCATTGCGGTTGATGCTGCAGACCCTGGCATGGGCGTACTGAACATAAAATACCGGATTTTCGTTGCTCTGTTTTTTTGCCAGTTCAAGATCGAAATCGAGCTGACTATCGGAACGGCGCATCAGGAAAAAGAACCGGCAGGCATCTCGGCCAACCTCGTCGATAACCTCGCGCAGCGTTACAAATTCACCGGAGCGGGTACTCATCGCGACCTGCTGGCCATCCCGCAACAGATTGACCAATTGTACCAGAATAATCTGCAGATCCTCCGGATTGCGTCCGAGGCCGGCAAGCACAGCCTTCATGCGGGGAACATAACCGTGGTGGTCAGCCCCCCAGACGTCGATAACCATATCAAAGCCGCGCTCGAATTTTTCCTTATGATAAGCCACATCCGAGGCGAAGTAGGTCATGACACCATTGGAACGCACCAGCACGCGGTCCTTGTCATCTCCGAAATCCGTGGTGCGAAACCAGATTGCCCCTTCCTTTTCGTAGGTCAGGCCACGCTCCCTGAGAAGGGCGATGCCTCGATCCACTGACTGCCGATCGTAGAGGCTCTGTTCACTGTACCAGTTGTCAAAGCGCACTCCGAAGGCCGCCAGGTCTTCCTCAATGCCTTCACGAATCTTTCCGCCGCCCTGTTCCGCGAAAAAACGCAGGGCTTCTTCCTCGGGCAAATGCTGTAGACGATCCCCTTCACGCTCCAGAATTTCCCGTGCAAGATCGATAACATAAACACCCTGGTAACAATCCGTCGGAAAATCGACCGTCTCACCGAGCAACTCCAGATATCGCAACATGAGGGATCGCCCCAACGTCAGCATCTGATTACCGGCATCGTTGATATAGTATTCGCGCTGCACCTCATAACCGGCGGCGGAGAGCACTGCGGCCACCGCATCGCCAGTAGCCGCACCCCGCCCGTGTCCGATATGCAGAGGCCCGGTTGGATTGGCACTGACAAATTCCACCTGGACCTTGCGCCCGGCGCCGGAATGAGTTCGGCCGTACTGCTCACCCTGGCGCACCACTTCGTCGAGGACCCCGAACCAGCATCGTGGCGAGAGATAAAAGTTGATGAATCCCGGGCCAGCGATGTCGACCCTGTTCCACATTCCAGCACCTTCTCCGAGTGCCGCCACGATGGCCTCGGCGACTTTGCGCGGAGCTTTTTTTTCCGCTTTTGCAAGGATCATGGCAACGTTGGTGGAAAAGTCGCCGTGCTCGGCATGGGCCGGCACTTCCAATCCGATCTCGGGGATCTGCCCGGAATGCAGCTGTTGCTGATCGAAGCAGGTTTGCAAGGCCTGACCAATGTACTGACGCAACCGTTCTTTCATGAAAGCTACTTTCTGTATGGGAATATTTACAGGCCGCGGAGATGCTGCCCCATTGTCCTCTCCGGCATGGGTAGAAACCCGCGGGAAAAGTCCTTGCGGCGCCCGCCGGGCCGCATTTTCAAACGTCGTATGTTAGCCTTGCGGCTACGCTCCTGTCAAGCCGGTGCTATGCCCATAAAAAAACCCGGCCGAGGCCGGGTGAAGCTTTTTCCTTTTCGCAGCAAGCCCATCTCAGGGTAAAGTTCCAGAGTTGCCTGCCGTACCGGAAGACGGGGGGGCCTCACCGGGAAACTGGTAAACGATCTCCCCGTCACCGACCATGCCCAACTCCTTGCGGGCCAGAGTTTCAATATATATGCGGTCTGTCTTGAGTTTGCTGATTTCGGTCTTCAGGTCGCTGATTGTCTTCTGTTTTTCGGCAACCTGCTGCTCCAGGTCGACTTTCTGTCGACGCGACTGCAACATGCGCAGAACACCCTTTTCGCCAAACAGCGCAGCCGCCAGAATAAAGAGAATGATGGACACAGGCAGCCATGGGATCCGACGGCCCGAACCACTTTCGCTGGATGTATTTTTAGTGGCTGCCATGCGCGTGCTCCTGCCAAGGCTCGCACCAGAGTTTACCAGATAAAAGCCGGATCGGCATCCATGGATGCCGGCATTTGGAAAACAATCAGTTCAGGGAAATCCGCCCGCGAATCTTTTCAAGGGTCTGTTTTCCGACGCCTTTGACTTTAAGCAGATCTTCCACCCTGGTGAAAGGGCCGTGCGCCTGACGGTAATCCACAATACGCTGAGCCGTCACCGCGCCAATACCGGGCAGGGCCCGCAGTTGCTTAACGCCGGCATTGTTGACGGCGACCATGGATACAGCCGCCGACGGCGCTTTCTCGGATGCGGCCGGAGCTGAAAAAGCGGCCCCGGGTGCAACAATGAGAAAACATACCACCACCAACAGCCAGTTTACCAGTACTTTCATCGTGCCTCCTTACGGTTGATAGATGCCGACAGCCCGCATGCCCGTCAGAAATATAAACGGGCACATTGTTGTTAACATCTTTTCATATTATCCGTCAATGAAATTTTACACATCTTCTGCAAGGAGAAGGCACGCTACAGGCACCGATTACAAGGTTTCATCCAGCCGGCTGCCTGGATGCGAAGTCTTGCCGATGCCGGTCAGAGCAAAGCTGAATGATATTTCCTGCTCATCGCGGCGGTCCCGCCAGGATAGAAACAGACTCCAGCATTGGGCACGGTATTCCAGATTGAGAACATTTTCCAGGGTTACGCTCGAGTCGAGCGAATAACGTTGTTCGTAGTTGATATAAACAGGTTTAAGCCAGGCCAAATCCAGGTTGGCGCTCAGATACTCCTGCTCGTCACGCCAGTATCGATACCGCAGCGCCAGGCCATTGCCCCGGCCGTCCTCCAGTCCACCCTCGGCATGAAAGGTTGCCAGACCGCCGCCGCTGGTGGCAAGACGCGAATCGATATCCAGGTAACTGTGCCGCGTCGGGCGGACGACAAGTTCGGTACGCAGAGCACTCCAGCGCTCGGCTTCATCCCGCTGCGGCGCCAGCAGATCGCTGTGATCGGATCGGGAAATATCGTACTCCTGGGCCAGGCGCAGATAGAGGTATTCATGATAGTCAACCTGGCCCTGTTCCGATTCCTGTCGTGCGATAAGGCGGTTAACCAGGCCGTAACTGACAGTATTGCGCCGGCCGATGAAATCCTCAAACTCAAGTCGAGGCAGATCCTCCTGATCGACGCCGGGCACATATTCGTAGATAATTTCGGGTTGCAGCACGTGCTGAAGCTTACGGACGACTTCACCATCGACAGCATAAACCCGGCTCAGGCGGGTTCCGAGGCGCAGGCTCGCATCCGGCACACCTTTGTGTTCCTGCTCGCCATCCCAGGCATAAACTCTCTCGAGATAGCCCATGGAGGCCCCGATTTCCAGCCAGCCGCCCGGATTGAATTGCGCGGATATTTCCGGGCGCAAGCCGATGCGACCGACCTTCTCTCCCTGTTTTTTCCAAAGATACGCAGCTGAAGAATCGAGTCGAAAATAAAACGGTGTGTAGCCAAACCGGCGGCGCAAGATATCGAAGCGCACCTCTGGCAGGCGCTGTAAAGTCAGATCGTCATCAACCGGCAGTTCCTCGTCGTCCTCATTCAACTGACGCAGATAGCGGAACTGGCCGGCAAGATTGGCATTGCCCCAATGCCGGCTGGCGGCGATCACCGATTCGGCACGAGCGCGATTATATTCACCGGCCACCTCACCGAAATCGGAAAAATAGCGGCGGCTGCTGACATACTGGGCATCCGCGGTCAGCCATATCTGCCCCGGCAAGGTCCCCATATGCTGCCAGGCAAGAGCAACCTGATCGCTGTTCCCGTCCAGACCGGACACATGGTACAACTTGGCCTGGCCATCGTTGTCGTGTCCCAGGAAATATCGGTACTCTACCCCTTTACCCACACCGAGCCGCGAATAATAATCGAGAAAAAAGGTCGCATCCATGTGGCGGTCGAGGACCTGATAATAGACCAGGGAAAGCTCCGTGCCACGTTTGTCCGACAGGCCGAAGCGCGGAGTCAGAAAGCCGGATTCCCGCTCGACCTTGACCGGGTAGCCCATGACCGGAAGATATAATACGGGCACATCGTAAATATGGAAAAATACGTGCCTGGCCCAGGCATAACCACCGACAGTCACATCCAGCTGCCGGGCACTGAATTTCCAGGAAGGACGTTCGCCATCGCAGGTGGTAAAAGTGCCATCGGCGATGCGGTACTGATATTTTCCGAGCTTTTCGATCTCGCTGCCCGCCACGTGAAAATTCGGTTTCGGCAGGAAAATACGCCCATTGCGAACCGAACCGACATCGCTGTCAATATTGAGGGTCAGAGCCTCGCCGCTAACCACGGCTTCCGGATCCAGCAACCGCACATTGCCAAAGGCCTGGGCATCGCCGGTTTCTTCATTGAATTGCATGCGGTCCGCGGCAAGGGTTGCTTCCCCCCGGCGCAGATGAACATCTCCCTGGGCCTGATAAACCCCTTCCTTCTGATCGAAAACCAGTTCATCGGCTTCAAGCGCAATAGGCAGGGGAGCTTGTTTTTCCTCGACGGCACAGGCAGGGCCACTGCCGCACAGGATACTTGCCAGTAGCAGCACCGCCACTTTCATAACAGGGAAAAAGTCTTTCACCGGGTCCTCTCCATATTCATCAAAAAATCCCGCACTTCGCCAACCAGAAACAGGGAGCCCGCCACCAGCACAACTTCCCCCTTTTCACAATCGGCCAGAGCCGCTGCCACAGCCTCGGCAGAAGATTCATGGACAGCGGCAGGAACCCCTGCGCGACGCGCTATTTGAACCAGTTTATCGGGTTCGACCGAGGGGGCAACCGGCGGCACGGTCGCATACAAGCGAAGCGTATGGGGAAGCAACGGGGCAAGAAGCTCATCGGGGTTTCTCGGCGCTTTGATCCCCGCCACCCAACGCACTTTGCCAAGGCCCAGATCCTCAAGATAACGCGCCAGCGCCAGGGCCCCGCCCTGGTTGTGCGCACCGTCGAGCAACACATCCGTATCTCCACGCCACCATTCGAGCCGGCCCGGCCAACGCACGTTTTCCACCCCGTCGCGCAAAGCCTTTACCGGCAAGGGCAGGCCGTGATCGCGCAACACTGTGGCGACAGCCAGCGCGACCGCAAGATTCTGGCGCTGATGGCCCCCTTCAAGACCGGGACGCAGATTCTCGACAAACAGGTCGGCATGATGAAAATCGAAGCACGGCGGATGCTCGACAATCCGATAATCACGATTCCAAAGACAGACCGGAGCATTGCTTTGCTCGGCCCGTGCCAACAGGACACGTTTGGCTTCAGGTTGCTGAGGGCCTATGACCACCGGCACCTGCGGCTTGATGATGCCGGCTTTCTCCCCGGCGACAGCGGCCAGGTCCGGGCCAAGATGTTCAGCGTGATCCATACACACGGGAGTTATGACGCTGACTTCGGGCATTACAGCATTGGTGGCGTCGAGGCGTCCCCCCATGCCGACTTCCAGCACCGCAAAGTCGACCCTTTCACGGTGAAAATGCAGCAGCGCCATGGCAGTTGTAAATTCAAAAAAGGTAACCGGCAGGGTACCAACCACGGCGCGCACCAGATCGACAAGCGCCACCATATCGGGTTCGGGGATCGCCCGACCGTCGATCCGTATGCGTTCAGTAAAGGAATGCAGATGGGGGGAGGTATACAATCCGGTGCGCAACCCGGCCGACTGCAGCATCAAGGCCGTGGCCACCGATACGGAACCCTTGCCATTGGTGCCGGCCACATGGACGATGCGCATCGTCCGCTCCGGGTGCCCCAGGCGGGTCAGCAGGGTCTGGATATTGCTCAGTCCCAGCTTGATGCCGAAGCGTTGCAGACCATACAGGTAATCCAGACTCTGTTGATAATCCATAGGTTATTGCTTCATGAAAATATGCAGTATCTGCGACAGGCGCGCCTTCATTTCGGGACGGCGCACGATCATATCCACCATGCCGTGCTCCAGCAGGTATTCGGATCGCTGAAAACCTTCGGGCAGTTTCTGCCGAATGGTCTGCTCGATAACACGCGGGCCGGCAAACCCGATCAGGGCGCGGGGTTCGGCCATGTTGATATCGCCGAGCATGGCGAAACTCGCCGTGACGCCGCCGGTGGTCGGGTCGGTCAAAACCGAAACGAAAGGCAGGCCGGCTTCCTTGAGCCGGGCCAGAGCCGCACTGGTCTTGGCCATCTGCATAAGCGACATGATGCTTTCCTGCATGCGCGCGCCACCGGAAGATGAAAAAACCAGGCAGGGACAACGGTTTTCAAGGGCTTTCTCCGCCGCCCGTGTGACTTTTTCACCGACCACGGATCCCATGCTGCCACCCATGAAGGAAAAGTCGAATACGGCGACCACCACCGGCAGGGAGTCGATCGTTCCCTCGCCCCAGATCACGGCGTCATTCAGGCCGCTGTTGTTGATGGCCGAACCGATGCGATCCCGATAACGCTTGCCATCCTTAAAGTCGAGAAAATCGACGGAACGCATGGCGGCATCGCGTTCGGCAAAGGAACCATCGTCCAATACCAGGGCAATACGCTCACGCGCCGAAATCCGAAAATGGTAATCGCATTTGGGACAGACGTTCTGATTGCGTTCGATCTCCTTGGCATAAATAATTTCATTGCAATGGGGACATTTTCGCCAGACCCCCTCAGGCATTTTTACCTTTTTGCTTTCGACAGGCACAATTGGCGCCTTTGATTTTTTAAACCAGGCCATCTCTCACCTCGTTGTCGTCTCCATCCAGGTGTCCGGATGCGAAACGATGAGTTTCGGAATCGGCAGACAGCGCCCCGGATCCCGCATCGGGCCACCGAGGGAGCCCTCCGGTCGAATGGCAACTCCCGCACTGATCAGTCAAAAAACGTAACTTTATGAAAGACTCAAAGCGATTTCAACCGTTTTCTGCCAGAATACGTACCTGCCGAAGCAAATCCATAAACATCTTTGCATTGATCCGCCCCGTATTCACATTGTAGCGGCTGGTATGGTAGCAGGCGACGACCCAAAGCCCGGTCGGCAACTGGTAGCATGCTGCATGCGCAAAGGGATAATCGGCAGCTCGCTCAACAATTCCGGACTCCTGGCACAGACGCAGGTAACTGTCAAAAGCCCCACGGCCCAGAGCCATTACCACCTTCAGATTCTTCAGGCGCTTCTGTTCCGCGGCCAGAAAGGGCCGGCATTGTCTGAATTCGATATGCTGCGGTTTGTTTTGTGGCGGCACACATTTAACCGCATTGCTGATATAAAGATCCTGCAGCGTCAGTCCGTCTCCAGAGTGTTCGGCTTGCGGCTGGCTGGCAAAACCTGCGGCATGCAACAACGGATACATGAAATCTCCCGCGCCATCCCCGGTAAACGGCCGGCCGGTACGGTTGGCGCCATGCGCACCCGGCGCCAGGCCCAGCAGAAAAACCCGCGCGGCGGGATCACCGAACCCGGGCACCGGCCGATTCCAGTATTCCACGCGCTGCCGCCCCTTCGCCGGCTCAAGTTCGCTCATATAACCAGCCAGCCTGGGACAACGGTTACAATCCGAAAGTTTTTCCAGATCGTAACCGCTCACGGCTTGTCTTTTTCCGAAGCCTGCGATGAGGTCTTCCTGGTTCGCCCTGACGGGCGCCGCCGCCGTGGCCTGTCCTTGCCGGCGCCTGTGGCAGGGGCCCCTCCGCGGGGCCGGACGGGCTTTTTGGCCGCAGGTGTGTAGGATTTGAAATCATGGCAGAAATCGCTGTCTTCGGGGAACACGGAGGGAACCCGATGGCCAATATAGTCTTCGATGTCGGCCAGGTAAAAAACGGTATCCTCATCGGCAAAACTGATGGCCTTGCCGGCAGCACCCGCGCGCGCCGTGCGCCCGACGCGATGCACGTAGTCTTCACGGTCCTGGGGCAGATCGTAATTGATGACATGGGTAACGCCGTCGACATGGATCCCCCGGGACGCCACATCGGTGCCGACGAGGAAATGAATGCGGCCTTCCTTGAAATCGTCCAGGATGCGCATCCGCTTTTTCTGGGGGATGTCACCGGAGATGAGGGCAGCCTTGAAGCCGTTGGCCCGCAAACGACCGGACAGACGTTCGGCTTCCCGTTTTGTATTGACAAACAGCATCACGCAGGTTGCCGGTTCCTTTTTCAGCAGCCCCATCAACAGGGCAAACTTTTCACGGCGCGCAACATGGTAGAGCACCTCTTCAATCTGTTCGGCCGTAACCATTTCCGGCGCCACTTTGACTTTTTCGGCAAGGTTCATGAACTCATAGGCAAGTTCCATCACCCGCTGGGACAAAGTGGCTGAAAAAAGCATGGTCTGTCGACGTTCGAAGGGCGGCAATTTACGCAAAATATACCTTAGATCCCGAATAAATCCCATATCGAACATGCGATCCGCTTCGTCTATGACGAGAGTCTGAATACTGCCCAGAGAAACGGCGCCTTGCTTGGCATAATCGATAAGACGGCCAGGCGTTGCGATGATGATATCCACGCCGCCGTGCAGGGCCTGTCGCTGCTTTTCATAATCGACACCGCCGAAAATCGGTTGAATGGTAAAATTACTGAAGCGCCCAAGTCCGGTGGCATCTTCGGCAATCTGCACAACCAATTCCCGGGTAGGAGCAAGAATCAGCGCTCGCGGCGCCGTTGGTTTCGGACAGGGCTCGGCAATCAACCGGGCAAACAGGGAAATCAGAAATGCGGCGGTTTTGCCGGTGCCGGTCTGCGCCTGCGCGGCCACATCCTTGCCATCGAGCGCCAGAGGGATGGATTGTTCCTGCACTGGAGTCAGGACGGTAAAACCCATGGCATCGATGCCCTGTTGCACCTGCTGGGGAAGATCGAGTTCGGTAAACTGCATAAAATTTTCCTATGGCTGGCCTCCGCCCGAAATGGACGGAAAAGCTTCCTGTGTTTGAGATATGAAGGATTAGAAAAGAGAACCCATTGGACAGCCGATCATCGCCCCGGGTGGAAAAATTATTCGGCGGGAAGTGATCGCAGCCCGATTTCCGGTGGGTACAGACCGGGCGTTCACCCTATGCTGATGCGCCGCAATTGCGAACGCTTTTAACTTTATGAATGAAGGCCGCCACTTTGTGCGGATCCTTGATGCCGGGTGCCTGCTCCACCCCGCTGGAGACATCAACGCCATACGGCCGTACCCTGGCTACCGCTTCGGCCACGCAATCTGAATCGAGGCCACCAGCCAGGATAACGGGATACTCCCGAGCGACCCGTGCCGCAAGCTGCCAATCGCAGCGATGCCCGGTACCGCCGAACTGGTCCGGAACGTATGCATCGAGAAGAATCGCCCTCGCGGGATAGCTGTCCAGCCGGTCCAGGATTTTTTCATCGCGCAAGCGCAACGCCTTGATTACCCGATAGGGAGCCAGCTGACGACAGATGGCAGGGGACTCGTCACCGTGCAACTGAATGACATCCAGCCCGCAGAAATCGGCAATTTGCCGCACCTGCCCGACCTCCCGATTCACGAAAAGCCCGACAGTTGTCACGAAAGGCGGCAGTGCTTCGACAATTTCCCGCACCCGCGCCGGTTCAACATGGCGTGGGCTGCGTTCATAAAACACGAATCCGAGCGCATCGGCACCACAACGCGCGGCATGTATTGCGTCATCGATGCGGGTTATGCCGCATATTTTAATCCTGGTCGGATTCACGTTTTTTCACCTTCAGAGGCCCGAAGCGACAGGCGGTGTCGATCGCGACGCCCGAACCGGCCTCCCTTACAAATCTGTGCCGGGCAGTTCTCAAGCAAGAGAATCGCCCAGCAACATAGCCAGCTTGCCTTCAATATCCTGTTCGCGCACCAGACTTTCGCCGATCAAAAATGCATCGGCACCAGCACGTTGCAAACGACAGATGTCTTCACGACAATGTATACCGCTCTCGGAGACCACCAGCCGGTCGGCCGGGACGCTCGGCAAAAGTCGCTCCGTCACCGCCAGGTCGGTATGAAAGGTTTTCAGATTCCGGTTGTTGATGCCGAGCATCGGCGTCGGCACCCGCAACGCACGCTCCAGCTCCGCCTGGTCATGCACCTCCAGCAGCACGTCCATTTTCAGCTCCGCGGCCAGACCGGCCAGATCGGCCAGGGCCCCATCGTCCAGCGCGGCGGCGATCAGCAAAATGGCATCGGCACCACATATCCGAGCCTCATAAACCTGGTAAGGATCGATGATAAAGTCCTTGCGCAGCAAGGGCAGTCGGACCGCATGCCGGATAGCGGCCAGATAATCGATCCTCCCGAAAAAAAACCTCGCATCGGTGAGCACGGACAGGCAGGCAGCCCCCGCGCGCTGATAACGGCATGCGATATCCACGGGGTCGAAATCAGCGCGGATCACGCCCTTGGAAGGTGACCCTTTTTTAACCTCGGCAATTACCGCCGTGCCATTCTGAGCCCGCCTTCGCAAAGCTTCTGAAAAAGGTCGAATCGCGTCGCATTCCTGCAGCCGGGCCTGCAAATCCGCCAGCGGCAGCACCTGCCGGGCCGCCTGAACCTCCCCGGCCTTATGCGTCAGTATCTTGTCGAGTATCACGTCTGCGTCATCCTGATCAATGCGTTGAGTTTTTCCATTGCCCGGCCCTCGTCGATGGCGGCGGCGGCCATACACAGGCCTTTCCCGATGGAATCGGCCATGCCGGCGGCAACCAGCGCGAAAGCACCGTTCAACAGGACAATGTCGCGCCGGGGACCTTTGTCGCCACGCAGTATCGCACGCACGAGCTCGGCGTTGCACCGGGCATCGCCTCCGGTCAGATCTTCAAGGCGGCAGCGCTTCAGGCCAAAGTCTTCAGGGGTGATCGTTTTCAGCTGAAAAACGCCATCGTCAATATCGGCAACACGCGTCCCAGCGGTGAGGGTCACCTCATCCATGCCATCCAGCCCGTGGACGACAAATCCCCGTCGGCAGCCCAGCCGACACAACACCTCCGCAAGCGTGGGCACCAGGTCGTCCTTGTAAACTCCAAGCACCTGGCGGTCGGCACCAGCCGGATTGGTCAGAGGGCCGAGAATATTGAAAATCGTACGGATGCCGATTTCCCGCCGCGGGCCTATGGCGTAACGCATGGCCCCGTGCAAAGCCGGCGCGAATAGAAAACCGATGCCGGTCTCGGCGATACAATGTTCCACCGTTTGCGCACTGACATCCAGGCTGACGCCAAGGGCCTCCAGCACATCGGCGCTGCCACACAGCGAAGAAACGCTGCGGTTGCCATGTTTGGCGACTTTCACGCCGCAGGCGGCCACGACAAACGCAACCGTCGTTGAAATATTGAAGGATTTCGTACCACTGCCGCCGGTACCGCAGGTATCGAGAACAGCTGACATGGTCTCCTGATCAAGATTGATCTCTTCGCGGTCGATGTCCAGTACCTTGCCGACCCTTACCGGCGTCGCATGGTCACGCATGACCCGGGCCGCACCGGTAATCTCATCGACCGTCTCCCCCTTCATGCGCAGTGCCACGATAAAAGCCCCGATTTGGGCGGAGGTGGCCTCCCCTCCCATGATCAGGTTCATGACTTCAATCATGTCCGCTTCGCTGAGATTCTCCCCTTCAACGACACGGGCGATAGCCTGTTTGATCATAGCAGCGAGCCTCGGAATACAGCATCATCCAAGATGCAGAAAGTTTTGCAGCAGATCCTTTCCCGCCACGGTAAGGATGGACTCGGGGTGGAACTGAACGCCCCACAGGGGCAACTGGCGATGGCGCAACCCCATGATTTCTCCGTCCTCGGTCCATGCCGTGATCTCAAGACAATCGGGGAAGGTGGCACGCTCGATGACCAGGGAATGGTAGCGGGTCGCGTCAAACGGATTAGGCAAACCGGCAAACAGTTCCCGACCATCGTGATGGATGGGGCTGGTCTTGCCGTGCATGAGGCATCCGGCCCGAATGATGTTTCCACCGAAGGCATAGCCGATGGACTGGTGACCGAGACAAACTCCCAGAATCGGTAGTTTGCCGGCAAGTTGCTGGATAACTTCAACCGAAATGCCGGCTTCCCTGGGAGAACATGGCCCCGGAGAAACCACCAACCGGTCGGGCCGCCGCCGAATAATCCCTGCAATATCAATCTGATCGTTGCGGTACACCTCAACCTCCTCGCCAAGTTCAGCGAAGTACTGCACGAGATTGTAGGTGAAGGAATCGTAGTTATCGATCATCAACAACATGTCAATCGAGCCCCCTGCAAGCCATTTCAACAGCCTTCATGGCACCTCGTGCCTTGTTCAGCGTTTCCAGATATTCGGACTCGGGATCGGAATCGGCTACAATACCGGCGCCGGCCTGCAGATGAATTTTTCCATCATGAACCACCAGCGTACGGATGGCGATGGCCATGTCCATATTGCCGGAAAAGGAAAAATACCCTACCGCACCACCGTATATCTCGCGACGGCAAGGCTCGAGTTCCTCAATGATCTCCATGGCACGAATTTTGGGCGCGCCACTCAAAGTTCCAGCGGGAAAAGTCGCCGACAACACATCAAAGGCGTTCAGACCCTGGGCAAGCCTGCCACGGACATTGGATACAATATGCATGACATGGGAGTAGCGCTCAATGACTTTCAATTCGCTGACCTCCACCGACCCGGGGCAACAGACACGACCGAGATCATTACGACCCAGATCAACCAGCATAATATGTTCGGCCAGTTCTTTCGGATCCTCGAGCAGTTCCTGTTCCAGCGACAGATCTTCTGCCGGGGTGCGCCCGCGCGGGCGGGTCCCGGCAATGGGCCGAACTTCGGCCATGTCGCCTTCCTTGCGGACAAGCACTTCGGGAGAGGCACCAATCACCAGGGTTTCCCCAAAGCGCAGAAAAAACATGTAGGGAGAGGGATTCAGCGTGCGCAAGGCCCTGTATATATCCAAAGGCTCGCAGTCACCTATTTTTCCGGAAAACCGCTGGGACAGGACCACCTGAATGATATCGCCGGCCCGGACATACTCTTTGCATCGTTCCACAGCCTGGACGAATTGCTTGCGGGTAAAGTTGGATGTAAACTCGACAGGTTGCATGCTGCCACCCGGGACAGTGGCAGGCAAGGTCCGGCGCAATTTTCCCACAA
>NZ_JBFWJQ010000007.1:42705-43834 GCF_050253115.1 Syntrophotalea sp. | reverse complement strand
TGACCCCTTTTCGCCTTTCGCCCTCGATTGGACCGAAGTTCCCGTGCCGCGTATAATGAAGTGATACTTCTCAGCAAGCAGGAGGGGACTCCATGATAATTGACTGGTTCAGGACTCTTCTTTTCACCACGTTGATATTTATGGCCGGCGTAGCTGCAGCGGCGACGGGGCCCGATCAAGGAGCACACATGACGGATAAAGGTAAAAAGCAAATGGTGGCGACCTTTGCCGGGGGTTGTTTCTGGTGCGTGGAATCCGATTTTGCGAAAGAGCCCGGCGTCATCAAGGTTATATCGGGCTTTACCGGCGGCAACGTCGCGAACCCGACCTACAAGCAGGTATCGGCCGGCGGCACCGGTCATGTTGAAGCGGTGCAGGTTACCTACGACCCTGCAAGGATCAGCTATGAGCAATTACTGGATGTGCTGTGGCGGCATATCGACCCGACGGATTCCGGAGGCCAGTTCGTCGACCGCGGCTCCCAGTACCGTTCGGCCATCTTCTACCATGATCAAGAGCAGCACGATCTGGCAGAGAAATCCAAACAGGCACTGCAGCAATCGGGACGTTTCGACAAACCGATCGTGACACAGATTCTGCCCTTCAAAACCTTCTATGTCGCCGAAGATTACCACCAGGACTACTACAAGGAAAATCCGCTCCGCTACAAATGCTACCGCCGGAATTCGGGGCGCGACGAGTTTCTGGAAAAGATCTGGAGCAAGGAAATAAAAAAGGCGGCTCCCATGACCGGGAACACCCGTTATCATAAACCGGATGATGCCACCCTGCGCAAAACCCTGACCCCTCTGCAGTACAAGGTCACTCAGAAGGAAGGCACCGAGCCGCCGTTTAAGAACGCATACTGGGACAACAAACAGGCCGGGATCTATGTCGACATCGTCTCGGGCGAACCACTGTTCAGTTCACTCGACAAGTACACATCAGGTACTGGCTGGCCGAGCTTCGTGCGGCCGCTGGTAAAGGAGAATATCGTCGAGCGTGAAGACCACAAACTCTTTTCGGTGCGCACCGAAATACGTAGCCGCCACGGTGATTCGCACCTGGGCCACGTGTTTAGCGACGGCCCGCCACCGACTGGCTTGCGCTATTGCATGAACTCGGCCGC
>NZ_JBFWJQ010000007.1:0-42605 GCF_050253115.1 Syntrophotalea sp. | reverse complement strand
GCCCTGCCCGTGGTTGCCACGACCGTGGCGAAAAGTCTGGGGCTGAAGGATGGCACGCGGTTTCTCGCCGAGGACGAGGCGGTTGAGCAGGCGCGACAGGGCCGGGTTCCGCTCCTTTATGCCACTTCGGAAAACTGCATCGGCTGGATCGCCGAACATCTTTCGTTTACCGGCATCCCGGCCAAAATCGAGCTGTTCAAAAACAAGCTGAAATTTCGCGAGATGACCCGGCCGTTTTTCCCCGAGTTTTATTTTCGCGAAGTCCTCATCGAGGATCTGGCAACCGTCCGTTTTGACGATTTGCCCGTGCCCTTCATCATCAAGCCCGCCGTCGGGTTTTTCAGCATGGGGGTGCACAAGGTCGCCAGCCGAGAGGAATGGACGGCTGCGGTCGCAGCTATCCGGTCCGAGATCGACCGCACCCGCGGCCTGTATCCCGAGGAGGTGCTGGACAGTCGCGCGTTTATCGTCGAAGAGTGCATCGACGGCGAGGAATTCGCCGTGGACGCTTATTTCGATGCTGCCGGGGAGCCCGTGGTGCTGGGGATTTTTCAGCATGTCTTTGCTTCGGGATATGACGTGAGCGACCGGGTCTACATCACGTCGAAGGCCATCATCGAAGGAAATCTTGGCGCGTTCAGCGAGCTTCTGGGGCAAATCGGCAACGTGGCCGGGGTGAGGAATTTCCCTGTGCATGCCGAACTCCGACGCACCGCGGCCGGCCGGGTGGTGCCCATCGAAGTGAATCCCATGCGGTTCGGCGGCTGGTGTACCACCGCGGATCTGACCTTTCGCGCCTACGGTCTCAATCCCTATCTGTGTTATTTCTCCCGGCAAAGGCCGGATTGGCCGCGTCTTCTGGAAGGGAAGGCCGGCAAGCTGTTTGCCATTGTCGTGTTGGACAATGGCTCCGGCATCGAGGCGAAGCATATCCGGAGCTTCGATTACGACATGCTGCTTGCCCGGTTTGAGAAGCCTCTTGAATTGCGCAAGGTCGATTATCACGAGTACCCGGTGTTCGGCTTCCTGTTCACGGAAACCGCGGCGGACAATTTCGCCGAACTGGAATGGATTCTGCGATCGGATTTGCGACCGTTCATAAAAACAGGCCCGACCGATGCCCACAGCAACCTGAAAGGAAACGAGGAGCCAACATAATGGAGAAAAAATTCAAGGCTACGGATATCCAGATCGGTTTTCATCCCGACGGCTATCGTATAGACAAGACCGCCTCACCCATGGATTTTTATACAAAATGGCAGATTACCCCGGAAGGCAAATGGATAAACCCGAAGCCGACATGCTTTGATTCCATGCCGCAGGAAGGTTGGTACAAAGAGACCGGGAACCCCTGACTTGTTTCCATCCGGAAACGGCCCTTTTTCGCCGTGGCAGCGTCAATCCGCAGTCTTGCTTGTGCGGTCTCGGGTTTGATTTGCTGCCATTTCAACCGCTTGGTGCAAGTCCCTGATGCGTCAGCGTTTTCCCCGGCCCGGGCAAGGACAGCTGCGAAGCTTGGTGGGATGGATGCTAAGCACAAAAAGTCAGGACACCAAGGTTCAGAAAAAATTTACCACAGGAGGTGAAGGGTTGCGGCAATCTTCTGGTGCTGGTCGCTATTGGCGGCATCCAGGCGGTAACCGAGGGACATGGCGAAACGCGTGTTGAAGCGTGCATCGAGGCCCACGCCGATCTGGAGCCTGTCGCGGTCGAGCTTTGGTCCTTCGATATCGAAGCTGACTGTTGCGCTGCCGGCAAACCTGGCGTCGATGCGTGCGAGTTCATCGGCAAATTCGTGAACCCAGGCGGATTCAAGGGATGGCGCGATTACCATGCCGCGGATAACGTACTCTTTGTCCAACCGAACTCCCAGCCGTGAGCGCAGAGACATCTGCTTTTCGGTTTTCACGTCCAGAGCGGCGGTATCGGTGCCACTTTCGATGAAGGATTCGCGTCGGAGATGGGCGTATTCGAGGCCGGCGAAAGGCGCTATGTTCAGCCCCAGGTCAAAGGCACGTCCTCCTTCAATATCGGCTCCCCAGGTGACGCTGTCGTAGCTGGCCGATGCGGTCTGGTCGAAGGAGCCGAAGGCTACCTGGCGCTTGGCTCCGATCCGGTGCAGTCCGGCACTGGCCATGCCACGAAGATAGTATGGGCCGGGTATCCACCCTGAGTAGAGCGCAAGCTGCCAGGAGTCGATATCAAGCCCGCCGTCGGCGGTATCTGCATCGGTGTTGACGTAGCCGAAGGCCGCGCCGAGGGTGAGATCGTTGGCCAACATGCGATCGACGCCCAGAGCAGCCCCGGACGTATGATAATCCACACCGGAAGCTTCGGAGGATCGGTCGATATCGCCGTAGCCACCCAACCCCCGCACCCACAGATGACTCCCCTTGTCCGTTCCCTCAGGGCCGGCAGATACGGATTGGCTGCGGCTCGTCGTTGTGGCCAGCAGCCCCCGGTCGCTGCTGGCATCAGCCAGAAGAACCTGCCGGGTATCGGCATTGACAGCCCCGCCGGCAGACAGTCGCTCGTTCAAAAGGTTTCGGAACTGCCGGCCCGCTTCCAGGGCAAGAGTCTGGGCGTGGGCATGCTGGATGCCGGAAAGAGCATCGTAGGCGAACAATGCGCCGGTCTCGGATTCCAGGGCGAGCAAAGCTGCGAACAGTCCGTCCATACCTGATGCGCCGGTTGTTTCCAGCGAGTTCAGTGCCGCACCCACAGCCCGCTGGTTCGGGGTTCCGCCAATGGCGTCGAAGGGCCGGCGCATCAGGGAGAGGGTGGCTTCGGTGGCGGTGTATGCCAGGGCAAAATCGCAAAAGGCCAAACTCGGCGAGGCGAGAGCCAAGGTGCCATCAATGCTGTCTGCTGTCAAAATCGTGTATTCGGTATTGCCGGAATAAACTCCCGGCAAAGGCATCACGCGCAGGGTGCCGCCGTCAAGCGTCGCCGCGCCTGTGGCTGAGATCCGGTCCGCGTCGCCGGCGGCATCAACCTCCACCGCATAGGTGCCGCCGCCGGAGAAATCCACGCTACCGGAGACGTTAAGCGTGCCGATGGAGCTTCCGGGCGCGACCGTGCCACCATTGACGAGGACGCTTCCAACCCAGCCGCTGCCCGCCAGAGTGCCGCCGGTGTTGACGTAGGTGGTGAAGTTTCTGAAGACCCCGTCGATTCGCAGGACCCCGGAGCTGATGGTGGTATCGACGGCATACCAATCGTCGTAATTGCCATCAAGAATCGTGGTGCCGGGTCCAAGGTGATTGATCTCCGTGACATAAAAGGGTACGACATCTCCCCACATTGACCATCTGTCGTCTTGCGCGAAATAAAACGCCTCTTCGTTGTGATTGAAGTTGATTGCAATATTTGTATTGCTGTCCCTGTTTGACGATATCATTGAATTTATCTGGAGGGTTCCCGCGGGACCGCCATTGCCGATATTCAGCGTAACATTGCCGTACCCAAAGAGAAACTCGTCGACAACAACGCTGGCGCCATTGGCCACGGTGAGCGTGCCGGTGCCCAGGTAGCCGAGTTCCAGGCGGTGGGTTTGCAATTGCGACCCTGGGCCATCCACGATAAGGGTGCCGTCTCCTGAATTAACACCGACTTGAACCAGGGAAGTGGCCGTCAGGGTGCCACCGTTCAGAATTTCGACCTGTCCCTGTCCGTTTGTGCCGACATGGACCGTTTCGTGAGCCACCACGGCATCAGGTCCCATCAACCTGGCAATGCCGGCATTGTTCACATTCGCCTGGTCGGCGGGGTCTGATGAAATTGTCCAGTTGTCCGGATCGAGCCAGTCTCCCTCCAGCGCGTTCCAATCCCGGATATCCGCAAATGCCGGTGTCGCGGCAAGAAAAAGAGCTAACGTGAAAAGGACTATCAGGTTCCGCGTCTCAAGGCAGTAGATAAAGACGTTGATGCCGGAGGGGTTTTTTACACGGGGGCGGGGAGATGGGGATGTGCCCTTGTGTCCGCATTTGCTAGGCATGGTGTTTCTCCCGGGAAACGTGTTCGAGGTCGTAGTCATGGTGCCGATAAGCATGAAAGCAAGGTTTTGCCGCCGGTTGCCTTTCGGTCAAGGAAATAAGTTAATCGGTATCCATTCGGAAACTTGACACTACCTATATGGGAAGCCAATAAGCTTATTTTAAATAAGATATACCATGAAAAGCGTCGATATTGAGTCCTTTTTTCCGAATACGAGCGATAGATTCAGCCCGGAGGGTATTTTCGTCAACCAGTAAGCATCGCATCAAATGCGCATTGGTGTAAAATCAAAGCATAGGGAATCTCTCATTTGGCTGTGCTCGGTTTTTGCACTGCCAGCGTGGCCTAAGGTAGTGTCCACATGGGAAACGAGACATTTTCCGTTGTGGCAAGGGAACCCTGGGGGTGCGCGAAGGTGTTTAGCGGTACGCCACATAACGCGAAGGCTGGCAAAGTGGAAAGTCTTCGGCTGCCTGAAGGGCAAGGGCCAGGGCCTGGCCCGAGACACAAGAAGGCCTGCGCATTGACGCCGCCACAGCGCAGAAGCGCCGTTCCCGGATGAAAACAGGATGCGGCAACGTAATTTTTTAGTGCTATGCTGCAGAAACAGAGGAAAACTGTGGCAGCCCCGGCAGGCAGGGCTCGTCGGCTTGGCAAGGATCAGGGTTATCGATGGATCAGGATCGGTTTAGAGAAGGAGACAGCCGTGGAACGAAAAAGCTGGATACGCCTATCCGTTGGCTTGCTGGCCGTTGTAGCGTTGGCAGGGCTGTTTTTCGCGCGCGCTTCGTTCAACAGGCCTGAAAGAAGCATGTATCAGGAAGATTTCGCCGATGGCAAGGATCCTGCCGCCATGCTCGGCGGCCATCTGTTGCTGGGGAAAGATGACGGATGGTCCGGCACGGTTTCACAGGGGCGCTATGTTCTCGAGAACCGCGGCGATCCTCGGGCTATTCGTTATTGTTATCTGATTCCGAAAGAAGTCAATTGTTTTACCGAAGGCGCTCGTGCCATGGTTGCCGTGGCCCTGGATTCCCCGGGAAAAGAGGAACTCTCCGGTGCCGGCCTTCTGTTCGGGTTCGATCCGCGAACACAGCATTATATCGGCTTGATACTCACCGGCCGTCAGGGCTATGCGGTTCTGCAACGTGACGCGGAGGGTGCGCGGATCAGCATGAGCGGTACGCATGATGCGATCCGCACCGAGGGCTTCAACCGGTTGGAAATCCTCGTCGCTGAATCCATGCTGATTCTGCGCGCCAATGGCTATGACATCGGCAGCATCGGTCGCGGTGCGGTTACCGGCGAAGGGGTGGGTTTGCTGGCTGTGGGCAGCGGGCGCTTCCAATTTGACGCGCTGCATCTGGAAGGGGCGGGCAGGGATTACTCCGAGATCGAGGCGCAGCGTGATTTTCTGGTCCGGGATGACGACACTCCTGCCGACTCCGCGTTTCTGCAGCCCCCGCCGGGATACAGCAGGGTTCGGCACGGGGCTGACAGCGGTGAACTGTGGCTGTGCGACGAGGTGGGTAAGCGATCCTCGCGTCAGGCGCTGATGGACGCCGTCGAGCGTCTAGAGCCGGCATTTGGGGAACGCCCGATATTGGCGGCGGTCATTGGCGATGACCAGGACCGGGAAACGCGGGCCTTGTTCAGGGTTCACACTGTCGCCGGTGAAAAGCGTGGATTGCTGGTTGCCGTCAGAAAGGATGACGCTATGGCAGCGGCCTGCCTGTTCGATGCGCCAGCCAATCTGTCAGTAAGTTTCCCCTCCATGATTCGGACGATCGCACGGCATCTGCCTGCCTCCGTGCCAGCGAATCAGCCAGCGTCGCGGCCGGTTGATTGGCGGCAGGTGCCCTTGCCCGATGGCAGTGGCAGCATGATGCTGCCGACGGATTGGCGAATAGCTGCGGCCAGTCAAGGCATGGTGGACGCTTTGGGCATCGACGGCAGTCATGTCGCTCTGGGCATTCACGGCCCGGTGCTGACACCGGAAATGGGGGCGGCTTATCAGCAGATGCCGGGCGCCACGGTACCCGTGCCGGTGGCTCCCTACAGTGATCCGGTCACGGCACTGCAAAATCTGTTTCCCCAGTTTGGGTTGCAGTCACCGCAACGGATTTTGCGCATCCACGACAGCGCGCCAACGCCCTGGCCTCACGGTGGTCAGGCAGCTTTCGTGCATTTCGACTGGCAGCAGGGGACGGGTGCACAGGCCCGGGAGTTCACCAGCCTGGCATTGTTCGGAGTCATGCCGGGATACAACCAGTGGACCTTTTACCTGTCCATCGTTTCTGCTCCGACCCAGGTTTTCGCCCGCAATCTGCCCATGCTAATGGAAATCTGGAACAACTGGAAGGTGGCCGATCATGTGCATCGGCAGAGGCTCGACAAAGCGGCCAGCGACATGCGGGAGATCGGCGCCATTATCGAGCAGACTCATGACCGTCGGCAGCAGGCCCAGGATCGTATGGCCGCAGATTGGACGGAGGTGCTTCGCGACCAGACCTTTCTTGGCGATACCCAACTGGGTGAACGCCATGAGGTGCCTTTGACCCAGGTGCAGGATTGGGCCAGCGAGTTGAACAGACTCGCCGGCTACGAACGGTTTCGGCATATTCCCCTGCGGGATTTGCGGTGATACTTCTGCGCCGGCAGGATCAGTTTTGTCTTGCCAGCAGCGAGAAAGATAATGCTTATGTTGATTCGGACTGTGCTTCTGTCGTTGGGAGGCTTGCTGCTGGTTTCCGGCGCGCGAATGCGTATAGCCGGCGATTCGGTCTCGCAAGTTCATGCTGCCTCCAAAGTAATACCTTTTTTCTTACTCTAGGAGGCTGTCGAACTATCCATGCGCCGGCTGCAAATTCGGCTGTTTGGCCCATATTTCAGCTCCTTTTCAGCCCACAGCTACGGCTATGAACCTTCAAACGAACTAGTATCCATCCGGAAACTCCGGATGGATACAGCGTAGTTTTCATATGGGAAACGAGCTGAAATCTGTTCTCAAACATCCAAATTTTCGCTTCGACCCGGATAGTCCGACAGACTCCTGGGTTTTTGAGGGCTGCAAGCCAAGAGGACCATGGCCGGTGACCCGCCATCTGCTGATTCCGATGGTAGACCCCGGGCCTGCTATTGTTTTAGAACATCCAACGGAGATTCATGGATGCGGTTTGATTGAAAAAGTGCTCGCGATAATCCACGTCGTAGCGCGCATTGATATCAAGGCGGTCCTTTATTTTATAGATAGCACCGAGGCCGGCATGACCCACCCACGGTTCTGGATCGATTCCGTCTGTGATAAAGGGGGCATCAGGAATGCCTGCAAAAACCGTGGTGACACTTTCTCGATGGCTCAGTGTGTCGTAGCCGACACCCAGGTCACCAACAAGGGACATCCGGGGATTCAACTGGTGCACCAACTTGCCATCAATCCCGACAATCAAGGCCTCTGCCCGATTGCTTCTGACGGTCATATTTAAGGAACCGGCGCCGGTCTCATGGTAGCCATCATTCTCAATCCAGAGGTAATCGGCGCGGATGGACGGCACGAAACGGGTCTGGCTCGACAACGGGAAAACTCTCCCCAGGGCGGCTCCCAAATGGTAGGAACGGCCATCGTAATCCGACGCAGCGAAGTCAGGGAAAAATACGACCTGCCGATACCCCTTGTTTTTATGTTGGCCTGCGCCAACCTGGAAATCGATGAAGGAACGATCGTCGAATAAATAGCTGCCGTATACCACAGCCTGATACAGATCGACATCCACGCCTTGCTTTGCCATGCTGTCATCGCTGTCGATGTCACTCCTGGCGTACATGAAAGCGCCACCGATATTCAGCGATGTGGCCACGTCGCCCTCCACGCCGATAGCGAGGCCCGTTGTGTCGGCGCTGTAACCAGCCACGCCATTCCGGTCGCCCTGATCGGCCCACGAGCCAAAGGGTTTCATCCAGAGGTGGCCATTGCCGAGAAACTCATCGCCGGAAGCCAGACCTCTGTTCAGGTCCTGCCTTTGACCAATCAGGCGAACATTGGTCGTCAGGATATCGCGGACGGCCGGAAGCAGGTGGGTGAGAAATCTGGCCTCATCCGAACCTGGAACGTGAATATCCCCCAGCCCCGATAAAGTGAATGCAAATGACGCTGAAAGAGACCCGTTATAAACCAAAATGTATGAATACAGGGTTCCAGCTTGCAGGTCGATATTTGAAAGCGTCGTGTTGTTTCCGTTCTGGATGAAATACATGACATCGGACAGCGGGGTGGAAGGGGCGCTCGTGGCGGAGGGGACAAAGGGGCCAAGGGAAATATAGATGCCATTGGCAATGGTAGATCGCAGGTTGGCCGTATAGTCTGCAGCTTGCGATACATAGAAAACCCCCGTGACACAGGGAAAGGTGGCCGCGGAATAGTTCGTGAAGTTGGTTATAACCGTACCCATGGGGGAAATCGGCTCTGGGATCCTCGATCTTGGATAGGCGAAGGTGTCGCTGCCCGTTACCAAAAGATCGCCTCCGCTCACCAGCCCTGCATGCGATAAAAGCAATAGGAATACTGAAGCAAACAGCAACCATTTGTTTTTTTTGAAAAGCCGGATTTTCCCTTTTTTTAGAACGTTTCGCATGCCCACCTCGCTGATAAGAAACAGTCTTCCGGAACTTCGCTTCCTCCACTTTTGAAGAACTTCTCTTCCCATGTTCCTGTAAGGTTTGACGGCTGCGTATTTCTGGCACGGTCTCCGGGAAGGGTGCCGTTCGCCGGTCGGTAAAATACCGACAGCATTTCAGGAATTTTCGTGATCATGAGTTATTCCATGGAAAAATATTATTAGTATCCTTTGTAGGCCTTTGATTCCTCCCCGTCAATTTTTTTCTACAGGGTGTGTGAGGGGTGGGCGATGCAGCGTTCGGTTACGGTCAGGCACGAGGCAACGTAGGCTCTCCCTGCGGAACGTCGCATCTGACAACTGGCCCTCTCCGAAAAAAATTTCGAGCCGCCGGTAGGCCCATCAATCGATCGGTATTCCACCGCATGAGCATTGGTGTAAAATAAGACTATCGTGCAGTTTCGGTTCGCCGGTGGTGGGATGCTCCCCGCCCGTGGCGCTCCTGGCGGGTTTCTGTCAACCGATGCTGCCATGGATGATGAACGCAGTGTGGTCTGCCGGTTTGGCTATGTCCGGTTTTTTGGCTCTACCATTTATGTGCAAAGCGGGGATCCGCTATCGCCAGAAAGGAGCATGATGCGCGTGCCTATGAGAAGGGTGCTTCTGTCGTTGGGAGTCTTGCTGGTTTTTTTCGGTGGGGGAACCGCGCACGGTGAGGCGGACTGGTCCCTCGGCTTTTACGGCGGCAGGGCGGTGTACGATACGCTCCGGGAGGTTTTGTCCGACCGCGAATACGCCGATTCCTACGCCGCGGCCCTGCTTGTCGGCCGGGAACTGACCGGCTACCGACACTATCTGCGTCTGGAGGCCGAGGGGCAGCTCGTCAAACACTTCGACCTGATGAATCATTTCGAAGTCAACGCCCTGGTGGTGCTTCGCTGGCTGCCTTTCCCCTGGGACCGCTACCTGGATACCAGTTTCGCCGTCGGTGAAGGGCTGTCCTATGCCACGCGCGACCCGGCCATCGAGGTTGAAAAACATGGCCGGACCTCGCAATTATTGAACTACCTGCTGTTCGAGCTGGCGTTTTGCCTGCCGCAACATCCTCGTTGGGACTATTTTCTGAGGGTGCATCACCGTTCCGGGGTGTTCGGTCTGTTTGACGGCGTGTCCGGCGGCTCCAATCTGGTCGGCGCGGGTTTCAGATACCGGTTTTAGAGAGAGCGAATCGCCAAATCTCTCAACAATATCAGTGTTCCCGGGCCGGTCTGCAATGATTGAGGCCCGGCCAGCGGGCAGCCAGTTTTCGATTGCCGCCGGTGGCAAAGGATGATAAAGGCTTCAGGTGTTTGTTACCCTCGTCGTGAATTCCCCGGTCCCGATGGTTGTTGACGGGCCGGGCTTTGCTGTTGATGCGCTGCGCTGCAAATGATGCATCGCAGGGTTTTGGGGTTGATGGATGCGCTATTCAATCGAGCGACTGAAGGCCGGGCGGTGGTTTCCCTGGGGGAAAAACACCGTCCGGCTTGTGGATTTTATTGTATGTGGCACCCAGAAGGGTGGTACCACGGCGTTGGATGCCTGCCTGCGGGAACATCCAGAAATCTGCATGGCCCGGAAAAAAGAGGTGCACTTTTTCGACAACGAGGATTTTTTTCGAAAAAACAGGCCCGACTACGCTCGTTATCATGCCGCTTTCGATCCCTGTGCACCCCATAAAATTGTCGGCGAAGCGACGCCGAGCTATATGTATTGGCGCGATGCGCCCAGGCGGATCTGGGAATACAACGCGCAGATGAAAATGATCGTGCTTCTGCGCAATCCCATCGAGAGGGCTTATTCCCACTGGAATATGCAGCGCCAGAAGCAGCTCGAACCTTTGTCCTTTTGGGATGCGCTCCACAGGGAACAGGAACGGTGCCGGTCCTCCCTGCCTTACCAGAACCGCCGTTATTCCTACGTTGACAGGGGTTTTTATCTGGAGCAGTTGCGCAGGCTCTGGGAGTTTTTTCCGAAAGATCAGATTCTGATCCTTAAAAATGAGGATCTGAAACACGACCCGCGGGAGACGATGCGGAAGGTGTGCGCATTTCTGGGCGTGAGCGTTTCAGCAGAAGGCAAAATCAAAAGGGTGCATGCGCGGGCATATGCCTCTGGAATGGCGGAGCGGGAGCGGCAATACCTGCAATCCATATATGAATTTGAGATACGGCAGCTTGAACGTGTTCTGGACTGGGACTGCCAGGCTTGGTTGACCGGCGGCTGACGCCGGATTGGCGGGTTCCGCAGACTGCCGGGACCCGAATCAGAACAGGATTTAGAACGACATGCAGACCCACGTAACCGATCCCCCGGGCCAGGGCGGCCTGCGGGAAATGATCACCCTGGCGTTGCCGATGGTCATCTCCCATGGTTGTGAAACGGCGCTTATTTTTACCGATCGGGTGTTTTTGTCGCGCCTTGGTCCGGTGCCGATGAGCGCGGCCATGTCCGGTGGCCTGACCGCCTTCATGATGATGACCTTTTTTATCGGTCTGACCGGCTACGTGACGGCGCTGGCGGCCCAGTACCTTGGTGCCGGGCGCAGGGACCATTGCGCTCTGGTGGTCAGCCAGGCGGCACTGATTTCGCTGTTGGCCGCCCCCCTGATTCTGGCGGCGCGGCCGCTGGCCCACGCGTTTTTCCGTTTCGCCGATCTGCCGGTGGAGCAGGCGCTGCAGCAGCGCGTATATTTTGACATCCTGCTCTACGGGGCTGTTCTGGTGTTGCTGCGCAGCTGCCTGAGCAGCTTTTTTTCCGGTATTGGCCATACGCGGGTGGTGATGTTCTCCGCCATGACCGCCATGCTGGTCAATGTCGGTGCCAACTATGTGCTGATTTTCGGCAGGCTCGGCGTGCCACCTCTGGGGCTGCGGGGCGCTGCCTACGGCACCCTGATGGGCAGCTTCTGTGCCTTGCTGGTGCTGCTGGCCACCTATCTGGGGCGCCGGAACCGCCGTGAATACGCTGTGCTGGCGGCGCTGCGTTTCGATCGCGCGGTGATGCTCAAGCTGCTGCGCTTCGGCTCCCCGGCCGGGGTGGAGATGTTTCTCAACCTGCTGGCCTTCACCTCCATGATCATGCTGTTTCACGCTCACGGCCTGGTGACCGCGGCGGCAGTGACCATTGTCTTCAACTGGGACCTGGTCTCCTTCGTGCCGCTGCTGGGTATCCAGATCGGGGTGGTCAGTCTGGTTGGCCGCTATCTGGGTGCTGGGCGCCCGGATATCGCCGCGCGCGCCACCCGCTCCGGGCTGAAAATGGCCTGCAGTTATTCGCTGGTGATCCTGGTGCTGTTCGTATCCCTGCCGGCGGAACTGGTGGCGGTGTTCGAGCCGCACCAGGCCGACGCTATTTTCAGCCAGGCCGCGCCGCTGGCCACCGGCATGCTGCGCCTGGCCGCGTTTTACGTGCTGGCCGATGCGGTGATGCTGGTTTTCAGCGGCGCCCTGCGCGGCGCGGGCGATACCTTCTGGGCCATGTGCGCCTCGGTGGCCCTGCACTGGCTGCTGGTGCCGGTGCTGGCGCTGTTCCTGCGGGTGCTGGCGTTGCCGCCCCAGGCGGCGTGGCTGGCGCTGATCGCCTTCCTTCTAATTTTCAGCGGGGTGTTTTATCTGCGTTATCGCAGTGGCAAATGGAAGACCCTGGCCATGGCAGGACCATGAGAAAAATCGCAAAACTTTCCGTGCGGTTCCAGCTAGTATCCATCCGGAAACTCCGGATGGATACAGCGTAGTTTTCATATGGGAAACGAGCAATTTTTCGTTGTGGCAAGGAAATCAAGGGGTTGCGCGGAGGCGTACATCGGTACGCCGCACAAGCAAGCCTGCGGATTGACGCCGCCACGGCGGAAAAGGGCCGTTTCCGGATGGAAACCAGCTAGAAGTGAATAATTTTAAGTAGTTGCTCCTGTTTGCCGGATTTGATACCATGCGTCGGCAAATAACTGAATATTCGATTTTACCGTTGTGGCGACACCTTTTCGCAGACTTGCATGTGGTTTTCTTTTCAGGAGGGTAACGCATCGTGAAAATTCAGGGGAAAATAACCTTTGGCGGCGTTTTGCTGATTTTTTTGACCGCCGTGAGCATTGTCTGTGTGGCACTGTACCAGAAGGGTGTCCTTCAGGAACGCATCGACGGTGAAATTGAAACCCTGGCAGCGCAGGAGGGCGAAAAGGTCGCCCAGAACATTTATCTGATGTCCCAGGCCATGGCGGAATCCGTCACCAAGCAGGTGCATGCGAACCTGAACGTTGCCCAGGAAGTTCTGGACAGTGCCGGCGGCATTGCTCTGGCCGGCGAGACCGTAGCCTGGGATGCCGTCAACCAGTTCACCGGCCAGCAGATTGCCGTGGAACTTCCGAAAATGCATATGGGTGGCGAGTGGCTCGGCATAAATACCGAGGCCCAGGTGAAAACGCCGCTGGTGGACAAAGTCTTCGAACTGGTCGGCGGCACCGCCACCGTGTTCCAGCGCATGAACGAGGAAGGCGATATGCTGCGGGTCGCCACGAACGTGCTCAAGGAGGATGGCCGTCGTGCCATAGGGACCTTCATCCCGGCGCTGCGTGACGGCAGATCCAACCCCATAACGGAGGCCGTGCTGGCCGGAAAAACCTACGTGGGGCGGGCCTTTGTGGTGAACGACTGGTACATTACCGCCTACAAGCCGATCTGGGACAAACAGAAAAGTCGCGTGATCGGGATGCTGTATTTCGGGGAAAAGCAGGAAAACGTCGAAAGCCTGCGCAAGGGGATTCTCGATATCGTCGTCGGCCGCTCCGGGCAGGTTTACGTGGTGGGCGCGGCCGCTGATCAGAAGGGCCGTGTTCTGCTGGCCAGGGATAAGGCTGTCGAAGGCCAGAACCTGTTGTCGGCTGAGGACGCGAACGGTTCTGCCTACATTCGCAACATCGTTGAAAAGGCAGCTTCACTGAACAGCGCTTCCGGCAGCATTCCAACCTTTGTGGAAAAATACGTTCTCAAGGACGATACAGGCAAGACAGCCACCAAAATAGGTGTCGTATCCTACTACAAACCTTGGGACTGGGCGATTGTGGCTGAATACGACGCCAGGGATATCGAGGCTTTGATCGCCGGTGTCAACGGCAATCTCAACACCATGGCCCGATGGATCGTCGTGATTGCCCTGGTCGCCGGCGGCTGCACGGTGATTGGCGCGGTTTGCGGCGGGCGCGCCATCAGCAAGCCTCTGGGGGAGGCGGTAGAGATGCTGCGCGATCTGGAATCGGGCCGGCTGGATCGGCGGCTTACCATCCGCGGCAGGGATGAAATCGGCGAACTGGCAGCCACCATGAACAAGTTTGCCGACAATCTGGGCAATGAGATTCTGGAGGCGTTCCAGCGTCTGTCCGAGGGGGATTTCACTTTTGAAGCGGCAGGTCTGATCCGCGAGCCTCTGGCGAACACCAACCGGGCATTGAACGCCCTCATGGCGCAGATTCAGCAGGCCAGCAATCAGATCGCTTCGGGCTCCGGCCAGGTTGCCGACAGCAGTCAGGCGCTCTCCCAGGGGGCCACGGAATCGGCCAGCTCCATGGAGCAGATCACCGCTTCCATGCACGATCTTGAATCCAAGACCCGCAGCAACGCCGACCATGCCGTTCAGGCCAACAGCCTGGCCGACAATGCCCGCGGTGTGGCGGAAACGGGCAAGGTCCAGATGATGGAGATGGTCTCCGCGATGCGGGATATCAACGCCTCCAGTATGGATATTTCCAAAATCATCAAGGTTATCGACGAGATAGCCTTTCAGACCAATCTGCTGGCCCTGAACGCCGCGGTCGAAGCGGCCCGTGCCGGCCAGCACGGCAAGGGGTTTGCCGTCGTTGCCGAAGAGGTGCGTAATCTGGCAGCGCGCAGCGCGGTGGCGGCCAAGGAGACCGCCGAGCTTATTGAGGGATCGGTGAAAAAGACCGAGCACGGCACCGAGATCGCCGGCACGGCTGCGGCCGCCCTCGAGAAAATCGTGGCGGAAATCACCCGGGTAACCGATCTGATCGGAGATATGGCCATGTCTTCACAGGAGCAGGCCGAGGGCATTATTCAGGTCAACCAGGGGCTGGCGCAAATCGATTCCGTGACCCAGCAGAACACGGCAACCTCCGAGGAAAACGCGGCCGTGGCCGAGGAACTGTCCAGCCAGGCCGCCGGTCTGCAGGCGCTTATTGCCCAGTTCAAGCTCAAACAGGACAAGTCGTCCGCACGGCGGGCCATAACTGCCGGATAAATCGGATATCAATCTTGCAGTCTCGAACTTTCAGGGCCGCTCTGCCGGGAAAATTTCGCAGAGCGGCCTTTTCGTCAGGACGATTCATGGTGCGGAATTTGAGACAGCACCATTAAAACAAGTTTCTTGACATGAAAAATGCGAGGGACTACAAAGGGAAGCCACGGACAGGGCATGACCGTGTCCGGTAGAAGCGCGGCTTTTTCTTCAGGCAGGTTGTTTCACTTTTGTACTTGAGTGACATCCGGGTTTTGAAATAGTGCATACATTCACTGGACCGGCCGGGTTGACCGGCTGATTCAGGGACAAGGGGGCTGCCTGCCGGCAAAGACGAGGTTAACCAGATCGTGGTTAGCTTTTTTTATGCTGTTTTTTGACGCAAATATTTTCCGAGGCGATCTTTTCACCTGCAGGGTATTGAAGGGAGGCACCTATGCCCAAACGCGAGGACATCCACAAGATTCTGATCATCGGTTCCGGGCCGATCATTATCGGTCAGGCCTGTGAATTCGATTATTCCGGCACCCAGGCCTGCAAAGCCCTGAGGGGACTCGGTTACGAAATCGTGCTGGTTAATTCCAATCCCGCCACCATCATGACCGATCCGGTGATGGCGGATGTGACCTACATCGAGCCGCTCAATGTGGACGCCATCACCGAGATCATCGCCAAGGAGCGTCCCGACGCCCTGTTGCCCAACCTGGGCGGCCAGTCGGCACTCAACCTCTCCCTGGAGTTGAGCCGCAAGGGGGTGCTGGAGAATTACGGAGTCAAGGTTATCGGGGTCAATGTGGATGCCATCGAGCGTGGCGAGGATCGCCAGGCGTTCAAGGATACCATGGCTCGCCTGGGAATCGAGGTCGCGCGCAGCGAAATCGCCACCAGTGTCGAACAGGCGGAGCAGATCGCTTCCCGCATGGGGCTGCCGGTGGTGTTGCGTCCGGCCTACACCATGGGGGGCACCGGCGGCGGTATCGTCTACAACATGGAAGAACTGCAGGCCATGGTGGCCCGCGGCCTGGCGGCCAGCCTGGTCGGGCAGGTTCTGGTCGAAGAGTCGGTGCTCGGCTGGGAAGAGCTGGAACTGGAAGTGGTGCGCGACGCCAGAAACCAGAAGATCACCGTGTGCTTCATCGAGAACGTCGATCCCATGGGGGTGCATACCGGTGATTCCTTCTGCACCGCGCCGATGCTGACCATCTCCGAAGAGTTGCAGCAGCGCCTGCAGAAGTATGCCTACGATATCGTCGAGGCCATCGAGGTGATCGGCGGCACCAACGTGCAGTTCGCTCACGATCCGGCGACCGGCCGGGTGGTGGTGATCGAAATCAACCCGCGCACCTCGCGCTCCTCGGCTCTGGCCTCCAAGGCGACAGGATTTCCGATCGCCATGGTATCGGCGCTGCTGGCGGCCGGGCTGACGCTTGATGAAATTCCCTACTGGCGCGAAGGGACCCTGGAAAAATACACGCCGGGCGGCGATTACGTGGTGGTTAAATTCGCCCGCTGGGCTTTCGAGAAGTTTCGTGGTGTACAGGACAAGCTCGGCACCCAGATGCGTGCCGTGGGCGAGGTGATGAGCATCGGCAAGAACTACAAGGAAGCCCTGCAGAAGGCCATCCGCTCCCTGGAAACCGGCCGTTACGGGCTGGGCTTCGCCAGGGATTTCAACCGGCGCCCATTGCAGGAGTTGCTCGATGCGCTGAGCGAGCCGACCAGCGAGCGGCAGTTTCTCATGTACGAGGCTTTGCGCAAGGGGGCCGATATCGACGAACTGCACCGGCTGACCCGCATCAAGCGCTGGTTTATCGAGCAGATGCAGGAGCTGGTGGAGCTGGAACAGCAGCTGCTGGCGTGCAAGGGCGGCCTGCTGCCTGACGCGCTGCTGATCCGCGCCAAAAAGGATGGTTTCGCCGACCGTTACCTGGCGAAAATTCTTGGTATTCCCGAGGCGCAGGTGCGCACCCGGCGCATCGCTCTGGGGCTGGCGGAAGCCTGGGAGCCGGTGCCGGTGAGCGGGGTCGAGGACGCCGCCTACTATTATTCGACCTACAATGCACCCGATCAGGTCGGTGTGAGCGGCGGTCGCAAGATCATGGTGCTGGGCGGCGGTCCGAATCGCATCGGACAGGGGATCGAGTTCGACTATTGCTGCGTGCATGCGGCCTTTGCCCTGCGTGAGCTCGGTTTTTCGTCGATCATGATCAACTGCAACCCGGAGACGGTTTCCACCGACTACGACACATCCGACAAACTCTATTTCGAGCCGCTGACGGTAGAGGATGTACTGTCCATCTACAGCAAGGAGCAGCCCGAGGGGGTGATCGTGCAGTTCGGCGGCCAGACGCCCCTGAACCTCGCGGCGGAGCTCGAGGCCAACGGCATCAGGGTGATCGGCACCTCGCCCGCCACCATCGATCTGGCCGAGGACCGCGACCAGTTCAACCGCGTCATGCAGAAGCTGAACATCCCCCAGCCGCGCTCGGGGATGGCCAGTACCGTCGAGCAGGCACTGGAGATTGCCGCGCGTATCGGCTATCCGCTTATCGTGCGGCCCTCCTACGTGCTTGGCGGCAGGGCCATGGAGGTGGTGCATGACGAGGCGATGCTGTGTGAGTACATGGACAAGGCGGTGGATGTCTCGCCCGAACGCCCGATTCTCATCGACCAGTTTCTGGAGAACGCCATCGAGGCGGAGGCGGACGCCATTGCCGACGGCACGGACGCCTTTGTGCCGGCGGTGATGGAGCATATCGAACTGGCGGGGATTCATTCCGGCGATTCGGCCTGCGTGATTCCGCCGGTCAGCATCCCGCCGAAACATATCGATACCATCGAGGAATATACGCGCAAGATCGCGGTGGAGATGGGCGTGGTCGGCCTGATGAACATTCAGTACGCTATTGCCGATGACCGGGTCTATATTCTCGAAGCCAACCCCCGCGCCAGCCGCACCGTGCCGCTGGTGAGCAAGGTATGCAATATTCCCATGGCGCGGTTGGCCACCCAGGTGATGCTCGGTGCGAAGCTGAAGGATCTCGATCTGCAGCGGCGTCCGATTCCGCATTTCGGGGTCAAGGAGGCGGTGTTCCCCTTCAGCATGTTCCCTGAGGTCGATCCGGTACTCGGTCCGGAGATGCGTTCTACCGGCGAGGTGCTGGGGATGGCGGAAAACGCCGGGCTGGCCTATTTCAAGGCCCAGGAAGCGGCCAGCGCCCGCCTGCCGCTAAGCGGCACGGTATTGATCAGCGTGTCGGAGCGCGAGCGGGCAGGGGGGTTGGAGGCGGCGCGGCGTTTCGCCGAACTGGGCTTCGCCGTCAAGGCCACGGAAGGTACCTGCCGTTACCTGGTGGAAAACGGCGTAGCGGCTGGCGCGATTCTCAAAGAGCATGAAGGCCGGCCGAACATCACCGACGCCATCAAGAACGGCGAAATTCAGCTGGTGGTGAATACCCCGGTCGGCAAGCTCGGCGCGCACGACGATTCCTACATCCGCAAGACCGCCATCCGCTACAAGGTGCCGTACATCACCACCACGGCGGCCGCCATCGCCGCTGCCAAGGGGATTGCGGCCAAGCGGGCGGGGCGCGACGTTTTGCACAGCCTGCAGGAATACCATCGGAATATTGACGGGTTGGCATGATAGATAAAGGGGGGCGGCCCGATGCGGTCCGCTCCCCCCTTTTTTGGTTTCATCGATTTTGTCTGGTTGCCGCCACGCCGGGCTGCTGGTAGAATGGAGCGGTGAATCAACGTCAAAGGAACCATCCGTGCGCAATTCATCTTCCCGACAAAATCCTCCCAATCCTCTGTGTGCCCGCTGCCTGCGCGACTGCCGGCAGTCGCAAGGCACCCTCGTCATCAGCTGCCCCCGTTTTTTGCCGCGACCCTTCAAAGTCAAGGACTATCGGTTCGATCAGCTCGACCTTTTCAGCCCGCCACGCAAGAAATAATCAGCGGGGCACTGGCGGTTTCGGTTCAGACGCCGAGGCGCTGGAGGAACCCGGTGATGAAATGGGTGAACTTTTCCGGTTCCACCAGGAAGGAATCGTGACCGTAGTCGGACTGTATCAGGTGATACTCCACCGGCTTGCCGAGTCCTCGCAGGATATCGATCACCTCTTCCGCTTCATGGGGCGGGTACAGCCAGTCGGAGGAAAAGGCGAACCACAGGGAGGGGCACCGGATTCTTTCCAGGGCCTGCTGCCGACTTTCAAAATTCCAGGCAACGTCGTACAGGTCAAGGGCCTTGGCCAGGTACAGAAAAGCGTTGGTATCGAAGCGGTCGATAAAGGCCCGGCCGTTGTACTCGAGATAGCGCTCGACTTCGAACTGGCCAAAAAAATCGAACATGCCGTCCCGGGCCGAAAACCGCCGGCCGAATTTCAGGTGCATGGAGGCGTTGGAAAGAAACGAGATGTGGCCGATGGCGCGTCCCAGCGCCAGGCCATCCGCGGGCGGGTGTTCGGGGCGGTAATTGCCTTTTTTCCACAGAGGATCGTTGAAGATCGCCTGGCGCGCCAGCGCGTTCAGGGCGATGGCCATGGGCGAGGTGCGCCCGGTGCCGGCTATGGGAATGACGGAACGCACCACCTCGGGATACAGCACTCCCCATTCGAGGGCCTGCATGGCGCCCATGCTGCCGCCGATGACCGTGACCAGGGTGCGCAGACCGAGATGGTCGATGAGGCGTTTCTGGGCGCGCACCATGTCGCGTACCATGATCACCGGGAAACTCAGGTTGTAGGGTCGGCCGGTGCGGGGATTTTTGCTGGTCGGACCGGTGGATCCGCCGCAGGACCCGATCACATTGCTGCAGATCACATAGTAGCGGCTGGTGTCGAGCACCTTGCCGGGGCCGATCATATCGTCCCACCAACCGGCCTTGCGGTCATCGTCCGCATGTCTGCCGGCGGCATGGGCATTGCCGGTCCAGGCATGGGTGACGAGGATGGCGTTGGAGCGCTCGGCGTTGAGTTGCCCGTAGGTTTCGTAGGCCAGCGTGATGGGTGCGGCGAGCAGCCGGCCGCTTTCCAGACGCAGATCGCCGTCGAAATCGACGGTTCGGGTTTTGACGATGCCTACAGAAGAATTCTCCAAGATCAACAAACCTTCCCGGAATGCAAAACGGCCCCTCCCCGGTGATGGGAAGGGGCCGTAACGATCGAATGCGTGCTGTTGCTGACGGCTCCATCCTCATCGTTCCCCTTTATCAGGGGCAGGAATTAGCACCTGGCATCCGTACTGTCGGATCGGTTGCTGTGGTTTCGCAGGGCCCTTCCCTCCACCACTCTTGATAAAGACAGCTTTTATGTAGCGCAAACTCTAAAGGACTGGCCGGGAAATGTCAATCGTTTCTCCCGGGGCGGCTGTCCAGGCCGGTGGCGGAGCCGTGGGGCCCGTGTGAAAAGTGTCCGGTTTTGCCTGTCTCCGAAGCTCCGCTGTTTTCACGGGAAGGTTCCATTTCGAGCAGTTGCGCAAAGTTGTAACTGCCCAGGACATCGACCAGTCCGGCACGCGCTTTCTGCCAGACGCGGTTGACGGGGCAGGTTGATTCGCGCTCGCAACTGGTTTTATCGGCAAGGCAGAGATTGAGATAGATCGGGCCTTCCTCGGCCCTGATGACGTCGAGCAGGGTAATGTCGGTTGGATTCTTCGCCAGGAAAAACCCGCCGCCGACGCCGCGATGGGAGCCGACGATGCCTTCCTTGATCAGGGGCTGCAGGACTTTGGTCAGAAAGGCGGGAGTGATGTCCTGCTCCCGGCAGATGTCCTTTTTCAGGACGATTTCCTCCCGGGGTTTTGCCGCCATGAAAAGCACGGCACGGATCGCGTATTCGGTTGCTCGGGTAATGATCACGGCGCGTATTCCTGAAATATTACTTTAAAGGTTATAAATAACCCCTGGCCGCCCCTTTTGTCAACGGTCAAAAAATGTTTTTATTGCCATGTGCCAGGATTAATTTCCTGAGGGTAAACAGCTGGCAACCCAATGGCATCTGGTTTATGATGTAGCCGCTTATTGTCCGCTCCGCCCGTGCGAAATGGCAGGGGGACGGAGTTGCGCGAGGGAAGCGAAATGAAAATTTTGCTGATGCACATCCAGGATGCGGCGCCCGGGCCTTTGGTGCCGCCGTTGGGGATGGCCTGTGTGGCGGCTGCCGTGCGTCGCGCCGGTTACGCGGTGTGGCAGGTCAGTCTGCGGTCCGGCGAGCTGGGATTGCGTCTTCCCGCCCTGCTGTCCCGCCTGAAACCCGACGCCATTGGTCTGTCGGTGCGCAATGTCGATAACCAGAGCCTTGAACGGCCGGTTTTCTTTCTGGAGAGCGCCCGGCAGGCCGTCGCGCTCTGCCATCGTTACAGCCGGGCTCCCGTCATTGTTGGCGGAGCCGGTTTCAGTGTCTTCGGTCAGCGCGCCCTCGATTATTTGCGTGCCGATTATGGTATCTGCGGGGAGGGGGAGGCTTCCTTCGTGGAACTTCTTCAGCGCCTGCAGCCTCGGCAAAGCCCTTCCGGGCTGCGCGGAAGACTGCCGGCGCGTGAGGTTTTGATTTCCGACACATCCCCGGATTTGTCCACAAGGCAGATACCGCGTCCGGGGAAGGATCTGCTGTTGCCTCCGCCAGGCCTGTCCGCCGATTTGTGGGTGCCGTTTCAGACCCGGCGCGGCTGCGCCATGGACTGCAGCTACTGCGCCACCGCTGCCATCGAGGGACGCGCCTTGCGTCGCCGTCCGGTCGCGCAGGTCGTCAGTAGTCTGCATGAGTATCTGGATCGCGGCTATCGACGGATTTTTTTTGTCGACAATACCTTCAATCTGCCGGAGAGTTACGCTTTGGCGTTGTGCGAGGCTTTTCAGGCATCCGGTCTGCGCTTCGAATGGAAGGCCATCGTCTATCCCTGGCGTGTCAGCACAAAGCTGGTGCGGTCCATGGCCGCAGCCGGCTGCACGGAGGTCAGTCTCGGTTTCGAGAGCGGCTCCCGTGCGGTTCTGGAGGCCATGCACAAACGCTTTTGCCCCGAGGATGTCGATACGGTCTCGCGCCGACTGCGGGGCCATGGTATCAGACGCTTGGGATTTCTGTTGCTGGGGGGGCCCGCGGAGACCCGGGAGACCGTCATGGAAAGCCTGCGCTTTGCCGACCACCTGGATTGTGATGCGCTCAAGATGACCGTCGGCCTGCGCATCTACCCCGGCACCCAGCTGGCGGCCATGGCCCTGCGGGACGGCATCATAACCGCCGCCAGCGATCTGCTGCGTCCTGCTTTTTATCTGGCTCCCGGGTTGGCGATATGGCTGCCGGAAATTGTCGCCGAATGGATGGCGGACCGGCCGCACTGGTCCTGATGAAACAGCACCAAAGCGGCGAGAATTCTTTGCGATCATGCTCTGCGGAGGAATGGTGAACGGTAAATTTTTTGTGTGGATATGGCTGGCAGGGCTGATCATTTTGCAGCCCGCCCTGGGTTGTGCCAGGCAGGTCGTGAGCTGCGATAGCCTGTTTTTGTGGCGTGACGGTACGGCCAGGCAGGCCATCGCCGGGTTTGTGCGCAAGGTAACCGATCCGGAGGATGCTGCGTATGTGCCGCCGCAGGACCGTATTGTCACCATCGATTTGGACGGGACACTGGTGTGCGAGCGACCGCTGCCGCTGGGCATGCTGATTGCTGAGACCCTGCTCAGGGAGGCTGCCGCCGCGCCGCAGCTGCAGGGCCGTCAGCCTTTCGATGCCGCCCGCCAGGACGGATTGAAGCGCATGCGGCGTGATCATTTCGAACTGTTCTTCGGTCTGTCCGGTGCCGGATTCGAGGAACAGGCATTTCGCGCCAGGCTTCAGACACTGGTGCGGGACCAGCGCCATCCCCGGTTTGATCTTCCCTATCGCGAGCTTTTCTACCGTCCCATGCTGCAGCTGGTCGACTATCTTTTGCGCCACGATTTTATTGTCTACGTGCTTTCCGGCTCGGATCAGACCCTGGTGCGCCTGTTGTGTGCCGAACAGCCGGAACTGGCGGCACTGCCGCCGGTCCGCTTCATCGGTACCCTGGTGGCCCTGGATGTCGATTTTGCATCCGGCAAGCCGGTTTACTATCGCCTGGCACGGGAACTGGAGCCTGTCAACCTGCGTCGCGGCAAGGCTCTTAACATTGTCTACCGCATCGGTCAGTATCCGATCCTGGCCATCGGCAACAGCGACGGCGATTGCGCCATGCTTGCCGCCACCCATGCCGCACCCTATCCAGCGACCTTGCGACTGCTGTTGCATCATGACGATGCCGAACGCGAATACGCCTATGGCGCGGCAGGCAAGACGATATCATGCCAGGGCAACGGGGAGGCCGGCCTATGCCGGGATCTGGCAGGAGACGATATCGTGGACATCAGCATGAAACGGGACTTTTTGCAGGTTTTCGCTACCGGCGAAGCCGGCGCTGCCTATTGGGAGCCAGAAAAATAGCGGTCGCCACCGGCAATGCGAAGCTCCAAATCAGAGGGCGGCTCGGCGGCCTTGTCTGGCCGAGGAATTTTTGGGCTTGACGACATATTTAAATCCGAATATCATGATTTAAAAATATTAAAAGGAGTGTCCTGATGCGTAACGCCGCTTCATCCGCCCTGCGAGCCCCTTATAAATGGGCTCTGGGTCTTGTCGTGCCCCTGGTTCTGGCTTTGGGGTGGAAATATCCGTTATTGGGATTTATCGTGCCGGCAGTCATGGTTTCCGCCATTGTCACGGGGTTTTTCCGTGGCCGCTGGTTCTGCGGTCATCTTTGCCCGCGGGGGGCTTTTTTCGACAGCTGGCTGCGGCTGATCGGCGGCCGGCGTCCGATTCCGCCGTTTCTGCGCAGCATCAAATGGCGGCCTCTGGTTTCGGTCACCATGATCGGCTACATGGTCTGGCGCATCGGTGCCGCGGCCGGCGACCCGCTGCACTGGGGACATGTTTTCTGGGAGATGTGCCTGTTGACGACCCTCATCGGCGTGCCGCTTGCCCTGGTGTTCAGGCCGCGTGCCTGGTGTGCCATGTGCCCCATCGGAACCCTGCAGATGGCGGTCGGCGGTCACCGCGAACGGTGGCGTCTGGATGCGGCGGCCTGTGTCGGGTGCGGGGCCTGCCAAAAGTCCTGCCCGTTGTCCTTGCCCGTCGTCAGGGACAAGGCTCGTGGCATTATCGGTGACCGCGATTGCCTGAAGTGCGGCGAATGCGCGCGTGTCTGCCCCACCCGGGCGATTGCGCCTCCGGGGCCGTGATCAGGCACCGCTGGTCGCAAGCAGGGTGGCGACCGCTTCGGCAAGCCGTCGGTAGCCCTCGGCATTGGGGTGAATGGGGTCGCTTTTAAGGGTGTTGTCGCTCAGAATTGCGGGCAACGCCTCCTCTTCCAGCGGTATCCGGTAACGTTCTGCGATATTGCGATAAAAGTCGGGGGGGCGCAGGCGGATGCCCGGTTGCGGCACGGCGAGCATCACTACCTGGGCTCCGCTGCGGCGGATCATGTCGATCATGGCGGCAAGATGGCCGGAGGTTGTCTGTTTGGCGATGCGGCGCAACAGGTCGTTGCCGCCGTGGCACAGCACTACCAGGTCGGGACGGTGGCGCCGCAGCAGGCCGGGCAGGCGCTTTGCCCCTTCGGCACTGATTTCCCCCGGAACACCGGCGTTGACCGTGCGCCAGCCGGTCAGTTCCTGTAGCCTTGAGGGATAGCTTGCCTGCCTCGGGGCACCGTTGCCGGCTGTCAGGCTGTCGCCGAAGGCGAGAATCAACGCATCGGCCGGCAACGGTTGCAGACGGGGCGTCCGGTCGCGGCAAGCCGTATTTGCTGCCATGATACACAGTACCGTCGTCAGTAAAAGGATCGTACCAAGGGTTTTGCGGTTGCGGTGCGGCATCTCTTTCTCCCTCTTCGGCCCGGGCGGCCTGCCCGGCATCACGGTCTTCTCTCAAGTTTATCGGGTGCGCGGCGTATTTTGTCAAGCTGGCTGCGCCGCTGCTCGCCTGTGGGGCTTTTCTAAACCCGCCGGATCTGCCATAATCGCCCTGGCTGAAAAATTGATGCATAAGCGGAGCGCAATAGTTCCGGATAGAAGAGAGTGTTTGCATGGCTTTGTTGAGTTTGCAGAATGTGTGTCTCGCTTTTGGCGGGCCGGCACTGTTCGAGGATGTCAATCTACACATCGAGAGCGGTGACCGCATCGGTCTGCTGGGCCGCAACGGCTGCGGCAAATCGACCCTGTTGCGGCTGATTGCAGGAGAACTGCAACCGGACAGCGGCGGCGTGATCTGTCGCCAGGGCGTGCGGATTGCCACACTGCCGCAGGATGTTCCCGCCGATTTGACCGGAACCGTTTATGAGGAAGTGCTGTGCGGACTTGGCGCCGCGGGACGGGAGCTGCTGAACTATCACCGCCTGGCCCGGCAGGTGCGTGACGGGGACGAGAGCCGACTGGCGGATCTGCTTCATTCCCAGCAGGCTCTGGAGACATCGGGCGCCTGGCCGCTGGAACAGCTGGTGGGGCAGGTTCTGTCGCATCTGCATCTCGATGGCGAAGTGCCTGTTGCCGAACTTTCCGGCGGTGTCAAACGGCGCGTGCTGCTGGCGCGCGCGCTGGTGGGGGAGCCGGATATGCTGCTGCTGGATGAACCGACCAACCACCTGGACATCGATACCATCGACTGGCTTGAAAGCTTTTTGAAGCGGTCCTCCCTGACGCTTGTGTTTGTAACGCATGATCGCGAGTTTCTCAAGGCGCTGGCGACCCGCACCGTCGAGCTCGATCGCGGAAGGCTGTTTGATTTCGCCTGCGATTACGAGACCTTTTTGCGCCGTCGGGAAGAGGCTCTGCATGCCGAAGATCAACAGTGGCAGCGTTTCGACCGCAAGCTGGCACAGGAAGAGGTGTGGATCCGCCAGGGAATCAAGGCACGACGCACCCGCAATATGGGGCGTGTGCGCGATCTGCAGCGTATGCGCGAGGAGCGCCGGCAGCGGCGCGACCGTACCGGCAAGGCGCGGTTGCAGCTGCAGGAAGCCGCGCGCAGCGGCAAACTGGTGGCCGAGCTGGAAGGGGTCTGTTTCGGCTACGGTGACAACCCGGTGATCCGGGATCTGACCACGACCATCCTGCGGGGTGATCGCATCGGCATCATCGGTCCCAACGGCGCCGGCAAGTCGACCCTGCTGAAACTGATTCTCGGCCAGATGGAGCCCCAGCAGGGGCAGGTACGCCTTGGCACCAATCTGGAAATTCTCTATTTCGATCAGTTGCGCGAGCAGCTCGATCCCGATGCCACGGTGCAGCAGAATCTGTCCGGCGACCAGGATACGGTGCTGGTGGGCGGCAAACCCCGGCATGTCTACGGCTATCTGCAGGATTTTCTTTTTACCCCGGATCGCGCCCGCACACCGGTGCGCATTCTCTCCGGCGGCGAGCGCCATCGCCTGCTGCTGGCCAAGCTGTTCACCCGCGAGGCCAATGTGCTGGTACTCGACGAGCCGACCAACGATCTCGATCTGGAAACCCTGGAGCTGCTGGAGGAGTTGCTGTCCGACTTCGCCGGCACGGTACTGCTGGTCAGCCATGACCGGGCGTTTCTCGACAGGGTGGTGACCGGCACCCTGGTTTGGGAAGGCGAAGGCCGGTTTGTCGATTATGTCGGCGGCTACCAGGACTGGTTGCGGCAAAGACCGCTGCCGGACCCGGAGCCGGTGCCGGCGAAAGTGGCCAAAGGTAAGCCGGAACGCTGCCGTCCCCGCAAACTGAGTTTCAAGGAGCGGCACGAGTTGGAGGCTTTGCCGGCGCGCATCGAAGCGCTCGAGACCGAACAGGCAGGCCTGCATGAGAAACTCGCCGATCCAGCTTTCTACAAGGAGCAGGGCGATGCGGTGCCGCTGCTGCGAGAACGCATGACGCGGCTCGATGTCGAACTGACGGCCTGTTTTGCCCGCTGGGAAGAGTTGGAGTCGCTGGCGGAATGAGGCCGACGGCATCGCGCAGGGGAAACGGGCGTGACCGGATATTGTCAAGGGAGAAAGTGATGGTGCCTGCGGTTTTGCTGGGTTTGTACCTGCTGCTGTTTGCGGTGCTGGGGATTGCGCCTTATGATCGCGGCGTCTGGCTGGCCGAGAACCTCCCGATCGTGGCTATTGTAGTGTTGCTGGCGGCGACCTTCCGGAAATACCGGTTTTCCGATCTCGCATACCTGCTGATGGCGTGCCTGATCTTTCTGCACACCATCGGCGGGCATTTCACCTTTGAGCGTGTGCCTTTCGACTGGGTGACGCAATGGTTCGGCTTTCAGCGCAACCATTACGACCGCATGGCCCATTTCACCGTCGGATTTTATGCCTATCCCTGCGCCGAACTGCTGTTGCGCCGGCGTCTGGTGGCCTCGCGCGGGGTTCTGCTGCTGTTCCCGGTTTTTTTTATCGTGACGGTGGCAGCCGGCTATGAACTGTTCGAGTGGCAATACGCGGTGCATGCCGACCCGGACGCCGGCATTGCGGTGCTTGGATCCCAGGGGGATATCTGGGACGCGCAGAAGGACATGCTGGCTGATACCCTGGGAGCGGTTGCCGCCATCGGCCTGTTTGCGATCCGGCACTGGCGGCAACTGGCGCGGCTGCGTTTTGACCGGCGCGCGGATGAAACCCCCTGAGTCATCGCTACGGGTCACTGTCCATGTGCTGACAGTCAGGGCTCTGCCACCTGTTACGATGCCAGCAGCGAGTCGCGATCGTTTTCACCAAGGAGTCTGCAGATGAATACAACCCCTTCTCTGAACGCTTTCAATGGCGCTTCGCATTATGTGCTCGACGATGAACTGGCCAAAATCGTCAACGTGTCGATAGCTCTCGAATTGCCGCTGTTGCTCAAGGGCGAGCCCGGGACCGGCAAGACCCGCCTGGCCCACGCCATCGCCGAGAGCCTGGATATGCCGCTGATCGTGCTCAACGTCAAATCGAGCATGAAGCTGGTCGAGGCGCTGTATCAGTACGATACCCTGACGCGCCTTAACGACAGCCGTTTCTCCGATTCCAGCCGCGATGTCAGCTGCATCGAGGATTACATCCGCATGGGCAAGATCGGCCAGGCCTTCACCGCCGAGCGGCGGGTGGTGCTGCTTATCGACGAAATCGACAAGGCCGATACCGATTTCCAGGATGACATGCTCGATGTGCTGGACCAGATGCAGTTCGATATCATGGAGATCGACAAGACTGTCACGGCCCGTCACCGGCCGGTGGTGATCATTACCTCCAATTCCAAGAAGGATCTTTCGGACCCGTTTCTCGGCCGTTGCAATTTTCATCACATCGCCTTTCCCGACGCAGAGATGATGAAGCGCATCGTCGCGGTGCATTTCCCCGATCTCGACCGGAGTCTGCTGGAAAGCTGCCTTGCCGCATTCTACCGCCTGCGCGATGTCGAGGGGGTGGAGAAAAAACCGGCCACCCGCGAATTGCTGAACTGGCTGCGTGCCATGCTGGCGGATCCTGACATCGATGCTTCGTCCCTGGACAGGGGGGCGCTGCCCTATCTCGGCATCCTGTTTAAAAAGAGTGCCGATTTGCGTGCGGCGCAGACGCTGGTTTCGGCCTGACAGGGGGACTGGTGTTCAGACCGTTTTTCCATGCCCTGCACGATGCCGGCATTCCGGTGACTCCGACCGCATTTCTGCGCCTGCAGCGCGCTCTGAACATGGGACTGATCGCTTCGCTGGATGATTTGTATGTGGTGGCCAGAACCCTGCTAATCAAAAGCGAACGGGATTTTGATACTTACGACAGGATGTTTGCGGCATATTTCGGGGGTGCAGACCAGAGTGACGCGTCACCCGCCGACATCGACGAGCAGATCCGCCTGCGTATTGAAAAGTGGCTGAAGAACCCCAAAAAGCCTGATCAGGTGGCGCAACCGGGCGCCGAACAGGCGGAGCGTCTCAGCCCCGAGGCGTTGGAACAGTACCTGCGCGACCGCCTCGAAGATCAGAAAGATGAACACCATGGCGGCCGCAAATGGATTGGCACCGGCGGCGTGTCGCCAGTGGGTCATTCGGGGCAACGTCCCGGCGGCATGCGTATCGGCGGCATCTCCCGCAATCGATCCGCCATGCAGGTGGCTCTGGAACGCCGCTATCGGGACTATTCGCGAGGCGCTCCCCTGACCCGGGCACAGGTTGGCGAAGCGCTGCAGCGCCTGCGGCACCTGATGCCGGAGGGGCCTCGCGATGCCCTGAGCATCGACAAAACCATCTATGAGACCATGCGCAACGGCGGCGAAATCGAGCTGGTTTTCGATCGGCGGCTTGCCGACCGCCTGAAGGTGATCCTGCTTATCGACAATGGCGGCTGGTCCATGGAAACCCACGTGCCGACGGTGCAGATTCTTTTTAACCATGCGCGGGATCAGTTCCGGCATCTTGATATCCATTACTTTCACAATACGATCCACGAACGGGTCTGGAACGATCCCGGGCGGATGCACGCGCCGGTTCCCTTCGAGCAGCTTCTGGCCCGCGATCCCCAGAGCCGTGTGATCATTGTCGGCGATGCCAGCATGGCCCCCGAGGAACTGTTGCATGCCGGTCCTGGCCTGACGGTGCGCCGCATCAGCCGCCAGGCCGGCATCGAGCGACTGCGGTTGCTTGCCAAAACCTACCGCCACGCCGTATGGCTGAATCCCTTGAGTCCGTCCCTGTGGCCCTACGGGCAGACCATAGGCCTGATCCGACAGATTTTTCCCATGTTCAGCCTGAGCCTGGACGGCCTGGAGAAGGCTGTTTCCCACCTGATGTGCCTCTGATTTCCCGACCCGCCGGCGTTGCGTCGACCTCATAAAAAAGTGCGGCCCGCCACCCGCCACAAGAGTGTGGCGCCGGTCAGGGAATGTCACACTCCTGACGCGAGATCCGCTGTTCCGGCACGGCGCCAGCGCCTGCGGGATGGATGCTGTCGCCTTTTTTTTAATGAAATTCCTGATCTTTGCACGGTTCAGAAAGAAAAAGTCCCGGATAAACCGTATACGGCACCGGGCTTGCGTATGTCCGACCGTGGGCCCCAAATACGCCCGTCTGTTTTTATCGCAGGTCATCATGCATCGCAGTCTGGGAAACAAGGAAAGGGACAGTTTTTATGCAATTCAAGTCGGTACAGTTGAAAATTGCCATGATTGCCGGCCTCTGCCTGTTGTCGGCTGTCGTGGTGCTGGTGGTGTATGGACTTTTCGCCGCCAGAAACACGCAGAACATGGTTTCCACGCAGGTCTCCAGCCTGCTCAAGGAAACCAGCATGCAGAACATGCAGAATCTCGCCGGGGAGCAGGCCGGTGAGATCCGGGGCCAGCTGGAACTGGCGCTGGATGCCGCCCGCACCATGGCCAATACCTTCGAGGTCAGCAAGCAAGGCTCGGGCAATCTGCAGATCGGCCGTGACCAGCTCAACGCCGTACTGCTGCACGTGCTGAAGGCCAACAAGGGTTTCAATGGCACCTATTCCTGCTGGGAGCCGAACGCCATTGATGGGCGCGACGGCGATTTTCGCGTCGACCGGGACGGCAACAATCCGGTGACGGGCCGATTCACCCCGTATTGGACCCGGGACGACAAAGGCAACATCGCCGTGCAGCCCCTGGTGGAATACGATACCTATGACAAGCATCCCAATGGTGTGCTCAAAGGCGGCTGGTACATCATCCCGCGGGAGAAAAACCTGGAAAGCGTGCTTGGTCCTCTGCCCTACATCGTTCAGGGCAAACAGGTGTGGCTGGCCACCATGTCGGTGCCCATCATGGTCGACGGCAGGTTTATCGGCGTCGCCGGGGCTGACTACAATCTGGATTTTGTGCAGAGAATCGCTACCGAGGTGGACAAGGAACTGTTCGGCGGCGAGGGGCAGGTGTCCATTATCGCCGATAATGGTCTGCTGGTTGCGCAGAGCGAAAACCCCGATATGATCGGCGGCCACTTCAATCAGGTTATGGCCGAGGGCTGGGAAGCTGTCTTCAAATCCATTCAGGGCGGTGAAGCCATGGTGCGCAGCAATGCCGACAACGGCATGATCGAGGCGATTTCACCGATTGTCCTGGGCAACACCGGCAAGCCCTGGTCGGTGATGATTCAGGTGCCGGAGAAAATCGTGCTGGCCGAGGCCATGGCGCTCAACAACCAGCTCAGCGATCGTGGCCGCAGCAGCGCTTTCTGGCAGGTGATCGTCGGGGCAGGCGTGGTGGGCCTGGCGGTGTTCCTGCTGTGGCTGGCTGCCGGTGGCATCGCGCGTCCCATCCGCCGCGCGGCGGAACTGGCCGATACCATCCGTGCCGGGGATTTCTCCCAGCGTCTCAGCCTCAATCAGCAGGACGAGGTCGGCCAGCTGGCCGTTGCGCTGAATGGAATGGCCGACAGTCTCGAAGGGGCGGCCAAGATCGCCGAGGAAATCGCTGCAGGCAATCTCGATGTCGAGGTCAAGCTGGCTTCCGACAGGGATCAGCTCGGTCGCGCCCTGCGCACCATGACCGATAACCTCAACGATGTTCTGACACAGGTGCAGGCGGCCGGCGAGCAGATCGCCTCGGGTTCCGGTCAGGTGGCCGACGCCAGCCAGTCCCTGTCGCAGAGCGCTACCGAAGCCGCTGCCTCCATGGAGGAAATCAATGCCTCCATGACGCAGATGGCGTCGCAGACCAAGCTCAATGCCGACAACGCAGAACAGGCCAACAGCCTGGCCAACAACGCTCGCCAGGGCGCCGCGGACGGCGCGCGGCTGATGGAGGAAATGCTTGCCGCCATGCGGGAAATCAACGCGTCCAGCGAAGATATCTCCAAGATCATCAAGGTTATCGACGAGATCGCTTTCCAGACCAACCTGCTGGCTCTGAACGCTGCCGTCGAGGCCGCCCGCGCCGGACAGCACGGTAAAGGTTTCGCGGTGGTCGCCGAGGAGGTCCGGACCCTGGCGGCACGCAGCGCCACCGCCGCCAAGGAGACCGCCGAACTGATCGAGAACTCGGTGGGCAAGACCCGCAACGGTACCGACATCGCGGACAAGACCGCCGGCGCTCTCAAGGAGATCGTTGGCGGGGCGACCAAGGTGTCCGACCTGGTTGGTGAAATTGCCATGGCTTCCAACGAACAGGCCCAGGGCTTTGCCCAGGTCAATCAGGGGCTGAACCAGATCGATGGTGTGACCCAGCAGAATACCGCAAATGCCGAGGAAAGCGCCGCCGCTGCCGAGGAACTTTCCGGCCAGGCCATGCAGCTGCAGCAATTGCTGCACCGCTTCAGCCTCAAGGGCCGCAGCTCGTCGACTTCCCGGCGCCTGGCGGCGGAACGCTCCCAGCTGGCGCTCCCCGAAGCCTGATTCAAAAGCTCTATGCTCGAAGCGGACAGGCCCGGCCGGGCCTGTCCGCAGACATGCAGCAATGCCCGCCTTGTCCAGCGACTCCGGTTGCCATGCGAGGCGGGATTTTTTTTTTGCATAACAAAAGCCGCTTCGATCGAAAGCGGCTTTTGTTATGTCTCTTATCTGCGGAAAGGCCCCGGTTATTTTTCTTCCTTGCGCAGCCGGGGCAGAGCCAGGGCGTATTCCCGGTTGAGCTGGGCGATGAATTTGACGCTGATGCCCTTGGGGCAGGCGGCCTCGCAGTCGTAATGGTTGCTGCAGTTGCCGAATCCTTCCTTGAGCATGGCCTCGGTCATGCCACATACGCGGTGGGCCGCTTCGGCCCTGCCTTGGGGAAGCCTGGCCAGTTGCCCGACCTTGGCGGCCACGAACAGCATTGCCGAACCGTTGGGGCAGGCAGCCACACAGGCACCGCAGCCGATGCATTCGGCGGCATCCATGGCCGTATCGGCGTCTTGTTTGGGGATCAGTATGGCGTTGGCGTCGGGCACGCCGCCGGTGCTTACCGAAACGTAACCTCCAGCCTGCATCAGGCGGTCCATGGCGCTGCGGTCGACAACCAGGTCTCTGATGATCGGAAAGGCCCGTGACCGCCAGGGCTCGATGTAGATTTCGTCACCATCCTTGAATTGGCGCATGTGCAGCTGGCAGACGGTGGTTCTGGCCTGGGGGCCATGGGCGTCGCCATTGATGACCTGGGAACAGGTGCCACAGATGCCTTCCCGGCAATCGTGGTCAAAAGCGATCGGTTCGATGCCCTGTTTGATCAGCCCTTCGTTGACCACATCCAGCATCTCCAGAAAGGACATGTCCGCGCTGACGTCGGTGGCCTTGTAGGTGGCCAGATATCCTTTGTCCTCGGGGCCTTTCTGCCGCCATACGTGCAGTGTCAGGTCCATTATTTATAACTCCTTACAGCCAGTTCCACGTTTTCAAACGTCAGCGTTTCCTTGTGCAGTTCGGGGATGCGGCCTTCTCCCTGGTACTGCCAGGCGGCCACATAGGCGAAATCGGTATCGTTGCGCAGTGCTTCGCCGTCACTGGTCTGGTGCTCGACGCGGAAATGACCGCCACAGGACTCTTCCCGATGCAGGGCGTCCCGGGCCAGCAGTTCGCCGAATTCGAGGAAGTCCGCGACGCGGCCCGCTTTTTCGAGTTCCTGGTTGAGTTGCTGACCGCTGCCGGGGATGCGGACATCCTGCCAGAATTCCTCGCGCAGTTCGGGAATGGCCTGCAGGGCGTCCTTCAGGCTGGCGGCGCTGCGTGCCATGCCGACGTTCTCCCACATGATATGACCAAGTTCGCGGTGGAATGCGCCGACCGTTCGGCTGCCGCCGATGGCAAGCAGCTTTTCGGTCAGTTGGGTCGTTTCCTCGTGGGACTGTCGGAACGCTTTATGGGACGTGTCGGCCTGGTTGGGATCCGTACGCGCCAGATAGTCGGCGATGGTATAGGGGACAATGAAGTAGCCATCGGCCAGACCCTGCATCAGGGCGCTGGCGCCAAGGCGGTTGGCGCCATGGTCGGAGAAGTTGGCCTCGCCGAGGACGAACAGTCCCTCGATATTGCTCTGCAGGTTGTAGTCGACCCACAGTCCTCCCATGCTGTAGTGAGGCGCGGGATAGATGCGCATCGGTTGCTGGTAGGCATTCTCGTCGGTGATGCGCTCATACATGTCGAACAGGTTCCCGTAGCGTGCACGAATGGTGTCCTCGTCAAGGCGTGCGATGGCGTCGCCAAAATCAAGATAGACGCCGCGCCTGCCCGGACCGACCCCGAAGCCGGCGTCACAGACTTCCTTGGCGGCCCGCGACGCGATGTCGCGCGGCGCAAGGTTGCCGAAGCTTGGATACTTGCGTTCCAGATAGTAATCGCGCTCGCTTTCGGGGATGTCCCGGGGCTGGCGCTCGTCCCCGGCCTTTTTCGGTACCCAGATACGCCCGTCGTTGCGCAGTGATTCGGACATCAGGGTCAGTTTGGACTGGTGGTCGCCGGTGACCGGTATGCAGGTCGGATGGATCTGGGTAAAACAGGGGTTGGCGAAAAACGCTCCCTTTTTGTAGGCGCGCCAGGTGGCGGTGACGCTGCATCCCATAGCGTTGGTCGACAAATTGAAGACATTCACATAGCCGCCGGTGGCGAGAATGACGGCATCGGCGGCATGGCAACGGATTTCACCGGAGACCAGGTCCCGTACCGTGATGCCTTTGGCCTGGCCGTCCACCAGCACCAGGTCGAGCATTTCCGTGCGTGGAAAGATCCTGACCGTGCCGGCGGCCACTTGCCGTGACAGGGCCTGATAGGCGCCGAGCAGCAACTGCTGGCCGGTCTGGCCGCGGGCGAAGAAGGTGCGGGATACCTGCGCGCCGCCGAAGGAGCGGTTCTCCAGATAGCCGGCATAATCGCGGGCGAAGGGCACGCCCTGGGCCACACATTGGTCGATGATGGCGTTGCTGATCTGGGCCAGGCGGTAGACGTTCGCTTCGCGGGCGCGGAAGTCGCCCCCCTTGATGGTATCGAAAAACAGGCGAAAAATGCTGTCGCCATCGTTCTGATAGTTTTTGGCCGCGTTGATGCCGCCCTGGGCAGCGATGGAGTGGGCGCGGCGGGGGCTGTCCTGATAGCAGAACGCGTCGACGCGGTAGCCGAGTTCACCGAGGGTGGCGGCAGCGGAGGCCCCGGCGAGGCCGGTGCCGACGACGATAACCCTGTATTTGCGTTTGTTGGCCGGATTGACCAGTTTAAGGTCCTGGCGGTGCTTGTCCCATTTGTTCGCCAGGGGCCCGGTTGGACATTTGCCGTCGAGTATCACAGTAAACTCCCTACTTTATGACGAGGCCTGAATAAATCAGGACCGGAATGGACGCGAAGCCGGCTGCAATCAAGGCCGCCACGACATAGCTCAGTCGCTGCAGCCAGGGCAGGGTCGCGTCGTTGTTGAGGCCGGCGGTCTGAAACAGACTGGCGAAGCCATGACTGAGATGGAAGAAAAGGGCTGCCATGGCGATGATATAGGCAAGGGCGAAGCCGAAATGGCGGAAGTTTTCCACGATCATGAGAAATACGTTCGGCAGGCCGCTGTTGAGCACTTCAATGGGTGGACCGATGGCGTGAAAGGTGAAATGCAGCAGGTGGAAGCCGACAAAGATCCCCAGCAGCGCGCCGCTGTAAATCATGGTCCGTCCTGCCATGCTGCTGCGCTGATGATTTTTCCGCTTGTAGGCGATCGGCCTGGCTCGCCGGTTCTCCAGGGTGAGAACGATTCCGAAAGCGACATGCAGGCCGAAAGCGATCAGCAGACCGGCGCGGAATACCCATAAAAGCATGCCGACTGCGTGAAGGTGCTCGGCGTATGTATTGATTCCTTCCGGGCCGAGATAGATGGTAAGGTTGCCAAGCAGGTGGGCTGCCACGAAGCCAAGCAGGGCTACGCCGGTGGCAGCCATGAACAATTTGCGCCCTACGGCACTACGAATCATGTCGTTCAAAGGCATGGTGCGGATATTCCTCTGGATGCTGGTTCAATGGAGTGATTCAGCGGTTTAAGGGTTCTGGTTTCGGGTTCGGATGGTCTTGTCTGACCGCCTCGATCACATTCCCCGGATGCGACGCGGCACAGCTAAGGCAGCGTGTATACTAATCAGCTTGGGGGGAAATTGCAAAAAAAATATCCGTGTGCGGGTTGCCGGACCTGCTGCCGGCTGATCGATCCGCACGCCGTCACCCTGCCGGCGGTTTTCTAAAGATCATGTATTTTTTGATAAAGTTATGCTACCATGTCGAGCTTGAAGAAAAAATAACCAGATATAATGAAAAAAAACTGGTTCGGAGGAGCGCCCTTGCGCAGGCCAGGCGCCGTTTTCCGGTTTGGGTGTCCGGACCGTTGTTTCAAGGAGATGTTGCCGGTATGATGTGGATAGTCCATATTGCTGGACGATTTTTTCAAAAACTGGGCGGCGACTTTCTTTCCTATCTTGAGCAGGCCGGTCGCATGGGGATTTTCCTCGGCGCCTGCCTGGCAAGCGCGGTGCGGCCTCCATACAAGCTCAACCCCGTCGTTCGGCAAATGCATTTTATCGGCTCCCGGTCCACCTTCGTCATTCTTTTTACCGGGGCTTTTACAGGCATGGTGCTGGCTTTGCAGGGCTATTACACGCTGCGCAAGTTCGGTTCCGAAGGTCTGCTCGGCGCCGCGGTGGCTCTGAGCCTGATTCGTGAGCTCGGTCCGGTTGTCGCGGCGCTCATGGTGGTCGGCCGCGCCGGGTCGGCAATCTGCGCCGAGGTCGGGATCATGCGCAATTCGGAGCAGATCGATGCTCTCGAATGCATGGCCATCGATCCCTACAAGTACCTGATGGCGCCCAAGTTTATCGCGGGCATTCTGTCCATGCCGCTGCTCACGGCTATTTTCGACATGGCCGGCATCGTCGGGGGCTATCTGGTCGGCGTCACCATGTTGGGGGTTAACAAGGGCGCGTATTTTCAGCAGATGTATGCCAGCGTGGTCTGGAACGATGTCGAAATGGGGCTGGTCAAGTCCCTGGTTTTCGGACTGCTGATTATATGGATCGGGGCCGCCAAGGGATATTTCCTCCATCTGGAGCGTTCCGGCGGCTTCGGTGCCGAAGGGGTAAGCCGGGTTACGACCGATGCGGTTGTCCTGTCTTCGGTCGCTATCCTGGTCTGGGATTATCTTCTCAGCGCCATCATGCTGTAATCCTTCCGGCACGGATTTCCGTCAAAGACCAGATGCGAGCTTGTTCAGCGTGCCGGTTTGTCCATAAATAGCAGGGACGGCTTCATGACTCAGGAAAAAACCAGAATCGCCATCGAACTGATCGATGTGGAACGCGCCTTTGGCCGCCAGCAGGTTCTCAGAAAAGTAAATCTGACGGTGCGCGAAGGGACCACAACGGTCATCGTCGGTCCCAGCGGGCAGGGCAAAAGCGTCATTCTTAAGCACATGCTGGGGCTGCTCCGGCCGGACAGGGGCAAGGTTCTGGTGTACGGCCAGAACCTCGCGGACATGTCCAAGAGGCAGATGAAAGTGGTTCGCAAGGATTTCGGCGTCCTGTTTCAGAACGTGGCGCTGTTCGATTCCATGACGGTGTACGACAATGTGGCGCTGCCGTTGCGGGAACGCACCGACTTGTCCGAAGACGCGATTCGAGACAACGTTGAAGAAAAGCTTGCGCTTATGGATCTGGCGGATATGGGTCCCAAGTTTCCCGCCCAGCTCAGCGGGGGCATGAAAAAACGCGTTGGTCTGGCGCGGGCCCTGGTCATGCAGCCGCGCATCGTGTTTTTTGACGAACCCACCACTGGTCTGGATGTCAGCAAAAGCAACGAAATCTACAGGCTGTTCCACAAAACCCAGGCAAAGCTGAAATATACGGCCGTAATCGTCAGCCATGATGTTCCGAAAATTTTCAAGTTGGCTGATTATGTCGCCCTGATTCACGAAGGCCAGATTCTCGGCAACATGTCGCCGGAGCAGTTTCAGCTTTCCGACCACCCCGTCATCAAGGCCTTTGTCGAGGAAACCATGGGGCCGATTTATTCCAGTGAAAGGGAGGAAAGGTTTTTTTATGAAGAGGTTTAACGTTGAGATGGCTGTCGGCGTTTTCCTGGTGGCCGGGTTCATCTGTTTTGCCTATCTTTCCGTAAAGCTGGGCGATGTCGCGCTTTTCAGTGAAAAGACCTACCCGGTCAGTGCCCGGTTCGGATCGGTTTCCGGACTCAAGGAGGGCGCGATTGTCGAGTTGGCCGGCGTCAAGATCGGCACCGTCACCGATATTGCCCTTGATCCTGAAAGTTACGAGGCGCTGATCAGCCTGGCTATCGATGCCGATGTAAAGCTTCAGGAGGACGCCATTGCCTCCATTCGCACCACCGGCATCATCGGGGACAAGTATGTCGAGGTGTCGCCGGGAGGGCTCGATGATTATATTCAGCCCGGCGGGGAGATTGTCGAAACCGAGTCCGCCGTCAGTATCGAAAAACTGGTAAGTAAGTATATTTTCGAGAAAAAATAGCGCGGGGAGGCAATATCATGCGACACTATGTGATTCTGGTGCTGTTCGCCACGCTCGTGGGTGTATTTCCTGCCGGTAAGGTTGGAGCCGCCGAAGATCGGGCCGCCGCGGTTGTCGAATTCCCTGCCGCGGCGGAGGCTGTTGTGTCTGCAGCCGATGCCGGTGCAGCGGAGACTGTTCCCGGTCAGACTGCGGGTGAACCGCAGGGAGAGGCAGCCGATGAGGATTTTGTGGATGAAGAGGACTTCACCAACGGCGATATCGAAACACTGCACATTGCCGATCCTATCGAGCCTTTCAACCGCGGCATGTTCTGGCTGAACGACAAGCTGTATTTCTACCTGTTCAAGCCGATCGCCCGCGGCTACCGCGTGGTTCCCGAGCCGGCGCGCAAGTCGGTCTCCAATTTTTTTTCCAATCTCGGCACGCCGGTGCGTTTCGCCAATGCGCTGTTGCAGTTCAAGTTGGCCGATGCCGGTTCCGAACTGGGACGCCTGGTGATCAATTCAACCCTGGGCATCGGCGGGCTGTTCGATCCGGCCAAGGCGTGGTTCGATCTGGATCGCAAGGACGAGGATCTGGGGCAGACGTTCGGCCGTTATGGTGTCGGTTCCGGATTCTACATCGTCTGGCCGGTTCTGGGGCCTTCCAATGCCCGGGATACGGTAGGCATGGTCGGAGACTTTTTCATGGATCCTTTGCATTATGTCGAAATGAAACCTGCCGAACGCCTCGGTTTGACAGGGCTTGAGAAAGAAACAGATCTTTCGCTCGACAAGGATACCTACGAGAGCGTCAAGCAGGAGGCTTTGGATACCTATCTGTACGTCCGCAACGCTTACGAGCAGTACCGTGACGGCAAAATCAAAAAATAAAGCGCAATGAAACAAGGAGAACGGTTATGAAAACCAGGCTTGGCACGCTGTGTGCGCTGATGCTTGCAATGTGTGTGTGGGTGACGCCGATCCTGGCTGTCCCCGGGCCGACGGAACAGCTACGGGCCACCCTCGACCAGATTATTTCAGTGCTGCGCAACAAGGAACTGTCCCAGGAGGCCATTCTCGACCGGGTGGAAGTTCTGGTGCGCTCCAAGTTCGATTTCGAAGCCATGTCCCAGCGGACCCTGGGTATCCACTGGAGAAACGCGAGCCCCAGGCAGCGGGCGCGTTTTATCGAGCTGTTTTCCCAGTTGCTTGAAGATACCTATCGCGGACGGATCCGCAATTACACCTATCAGGACGAGCGGGTCGAATACGTCGGTGAGCAGGTGCGCGGGACGCGGGGGCAGGTGGATACCCTCGTTATATCCAGCAAGGAGATACCGGTCAGCTATCGCGTGCGACTCAAAGGCGGCCAATGGCTGGTATACGATGTGATCGTCGAGGAAGTGAGCCTGGTCAGCAACTATCGCAGCAGCTATAACGAAATTATCCGCCAGGAAGGGTTTGACGCCCTGCTCAAACGGCTTGAAAATAAAGTCCGTGAATTGCAGGCGGGCAATACTGCCCAAAAGGTCCCTTCCCCGAAACAGGGAGCGTAACCGGCGTGAACGTTGATGCGGACGCCAGCATGGCGGAAGGCTTGTCGGAAGACGTGCGTGGGAGCCTGAAGGACCTGCATATTTTTTCCGAAGAGGAGATAGGCTGCCTGCTTCCTTTTGTCAAGGAGCGCAGGCTCTCCGCAGGTGAGACTTTATGGGTGGAGGGACAGCCGGGAAATTACCTGGTGCTGGTTCTTTCCGGTCATCTCGAAGCCAAGAAAGATACCGAGTTTCCGGGCAAGCAGGTGGTTGTCGCCGTATTTGGACCGGAGGCGGTTGTCGGGGAATTGTCTTTCATGAATCAGAGCCCGAGGGCCGTCAGTGTTGTCGCTCTTGAAGATGTCCGTCTGGCGCAGATTGCCAACGATGCCTTCGAAAGACTCCTTGCCGAGTGCCCCGGCCTGGGGATGAAACTATACCGCGTCATCCTGCTGGCCCTCGCCAGTCGCCTGAAAAAATCCTATGAACGTCTGGCCTCCATCTTTTGAGTTCGTGAGTCTTTTTGCAAAAAAGCCGGGCCTGAGGTCCGGCTTTTTTGCGTCCGCTATCAGGGAGCGTGCAGCTGGAAGTGGACGGGGACGATCACTGTATCCTGCCGTGGTATGCCATTGCGTTGGGCGGGGCGAAACCGCCAGTTGGATACCTGCTGCAGGGCCGTGTCGTCGAGGATTCCGTATCCCGAGGATTTTTCGACCCTCGCCGACAGTACCTGCCCGTTTTCCGATACGGAGACGCGCAGCAGCACCTCACCCTGCCAGCCCCGGCGGCGAGCGGTGCGCGGGTAGGGCATGGCGGGGTTGTCGCCGTAGCCCAGCGGCGTGGCGCGGGTGACACCTTTTTTTGCCTTGACGCCGGCTTCGCCATGACCGTTGCTGCCAACACCAAAGCCGCCTGCCTGGCCCGGCTCTCCCCCCACTAAAGACGATCCGGCGGCACCTGCGTCCTGTTCGCTTGATGCATTGCTGCCGGTATCCGCGTTTGCACCGGCTGCGGATGCTGCCGGGATTGCGGAAGCCATGGATGAGGAGGATGGGGTGGTAACAGCCGAAGGCGCTGGAGCTTGTCGGCGGGATACAGCCTTTTTGGCGGGAGCGGCGACTGGTTTGATGACTCGTGTTTTTTCGCTTTGGATGGGAGCTTTCGGCGCGGCAGGCGACATTCTGGGCGAAGGCTTATCGGCGGCGGGCAATTCACTGCTCCCTGCCTGCCCGTTCAAGGTGCCGGATCCCGACGAGCGAAGATCAACGACCAGATGGGTGTTGTGACCAACTTTCCAGGATGGCGGCATGGGCCAGAGAGTCAAGGTCGCGGCGTGAATGCCCATGGACAGGATGAGCCACAGTATGAAGGATTCATGCGATGCAGGCATGATTGTCCGGCTCCTCCCTTTTCGATGTTTCCGGGCTTTATCACGGCCTTCCGGCAGGTGGTTTTGCCGGAAGGCCGTTGCTTCAAACCCGGCCTGTTTTCGTGGTTCCAAGGCCTTAATTCTCTCGCTTACAGTTTAAAACGTAATGCTGGCACCGGCATAGCCGGCTATGCCGGGTGATCCGAATCCGTTTGTTTCCTCATAATCCTCGTCAAAGAGATTTTCCACCCGGCCATGAATGCGCAGGTGCGGGTTGACCTCATAGGAAAGAGCGAGGTTGACCACCGTGTACCCGGCAAGTGTTTTGGTCTGACTCCAGTTGTACAGGTCAAGATCGTCCCGCTCACCGAAATAGAATATATCGAGATTGGCATTGCCGCGATCAAGGAAACGATAGTTGACGTTGAGGTTGTATTTATGCCTTGGGCGACGGAGAAGTTGCTCGCCTGTGTTGCGGTTTTCCGTATCGGTGTAGGTGTAGCTGGCGGAAAGCGTCAGGTCGTCGACGGGACGCACCGATGCCGTCAATTCGAGCCCCTTGGTTTGGGCTTCATCGATGTTTTCATATTCATATTTGAAACTCGTCATGCTGTAAAAGGTGTTGATGAGGTCCTCGAAGTGGTTTTCAAAATAGGTTGCGCTCAAAAGGACCCTGTCGTTCCACAGTTGCTGCTCAAGGCCAATATCCCAGCCCCGACTCTTTTCCGGGGCCAGATCGGGGTTGCCCAGAACGTAGGTGGAGTTTTCATAAAGCTGGGCAAGAGTCGGAGCCTTGAAGGCGGTACCGAAAGTGCCTTTGATGCGGGTTCCGGTCGGACGAAACAGGTAGCTGCTGGTGATTCGGTAGGTCATGCGTGCGCCGAATTCTTCGTGATCATCGACACGCAGTCCTGCGGTGGTGATGAAATCCCGCCAGAGCCTGATTTCATCCTGGATATAGTAGCCGTAGGTTTCGGCGGTGGCTTTGTCGAATCTGTCGTTGGTATTCCAGAGAGGATCGGCATAGATGTAAACGGATGTGCCGCTGGCCTCTTCCTTTTCATACTCGAGTCCAACGGTCAAGGTGTTGGTCGGGTGCAGATAAAGGTTGTGCTGCCAGTCACCTTTGTAGAGTCGGCTGTCATAGGTCGTCATGCTGCTGTCGAAGGGGTGAGCCGGGTCGGTGTCATCGCGGTTTTCACGATCGTAATCGCTCAAGGAAAAGCCGAGTTTTTGCTCCCATCGGTCGTTCAGCAGCATCAAGCGCCCCTGCAGTCGCAGAAAAAGCGATTCAGAATCAAAAGTATTGTTGGGGTCATCTCCAAAGGGGCCGGCAAAGGTGTCGAGGTCTGCTTCCGCGTCGATGTATCTCAGAAAAAAGTCCA
>NZ_JBFWJQ010000006.1:0-47405 GCF_050253115.1 Syntrophotalea sp. | reverse complement strand
ACTAACTAAGGTCTCTTTTGCTGATTGCAAACCCCGGAGGTTGGTATGCAGCGCTCCAGCACGATTATTGGTGTGGTCGGCAGTTATCGTAAAGGCGGCATCATCGATTCAGCGGTGGATGAGGTGCTTTCGGCGGCGGCGGAATGCGGCGCCCGTGTCAACAAGATCTACCTGCTGGACAAGCATATTGCGTTTTGCACCAACTGTCGCGAATGTACCCAGCAACCAGGCGATCGCCGGGGGGCTTGCGTCATAAAGGACGATATGGCCGCCCTGCTCGACACTCTGGAGGGTGCTGACGCTATCGTGCTGGGCTCGCCAATCAATTTTTTCTGTGTCACTGCCCTGACCAAGCGCTTTGTCGAGCGCCTGGTCTGCTATGCCTGGTGGCCATGGGGGGCGCGGGTTCCCAGGCGGCGCACCACCCGCCGGCCGCGCCGGGCGGTGTTGTTGCTGTCCTGCGCCATGCCCGCATTCATGGCGCGGGTGTTCTGCGGGGCGCCGCGGGTGCTGAAGTCGGCGACAACGGTGCTAGGCGCCCGCTGCGCCGGTTTGCTGATTATTGGCGGAGTCGCGCAGCAGGAACATCAACCCCTGCCTGATCGGGCTCGCCGGCAGGCCCGAAGGCTGGGCTGCAAGCTTGTCAGGCAGCAGGTGGACGCCAACATGGGGAATAAAGGAGGCGAACGATGAGGATTGTGGTGCTTGATGGCCATGCTCTGAATCCCGGCGATCTGAGCTGGGAAGCCCTGGCCGCGCTGGGGGAATTGACGGTGTATGACCGCTGCGAGCCCGGGCAGGAGTTACCGCGCGCCAGGGGGGCGCAAATTGTTCTTGTCAACAAGGTTGTGTTTGACGAGGCACGGTTTGCCCGACTTGGGGATCTGCAATATCTGGGGGTGACGGCCACCGGCTACAACATCGTTGATATACGCGCAGCCCGTAAACATGGGGTTGTGGTGACCAATGTGCCGGCGTACAGCACCCGTTCCGTGGCACAGATGGTTTTTGCGCTGCTGCTTGAGATGACACAGCAGGTCGGGCATCACAGCCGTATGGTCCGGGAGGAAAGCCGCTGGAGCGGCAGCCCCGATTTTTGTTTCTGGGATCGCCCTCTTCACGAATTGGATGGTCGGGTTCTGGGTCTGGTCGGGTTCGGGCAGATCGGTCGTCAGGTCGCCTGCATCGGCCGGGCCTTCGGCATGCAGGTGCTGGTGCATACAGCCCACCCGGGCAACTATGCCGAGCATGAGCAGCGCGGTGAGGTGACCTTTGTGTCTCTGGATGAGGTGTTCCGTCGCAGCGACGTGATCAGCCTGCATTGCCCCTTGACCGAACGTACCCGTTCACTGGTCGATGCTTCCCGCCTGTCCCTCGTGAAACCCTCGGCACTGCTGATCAACACCGCAAGGGGCGCTCTGCTCGATGAAGCGGCCGTGGGCCGGGCCCTGGCCGATGGCCGGCTCGGCGGGCTCGGCGTCGATGTTTTGTCCTGCGAACCTCCGGATGTCGAAAATCCCCTGCTTTGCGCGCCGAATACCTTTATCACCCCGCATATTGCCTGGGCAACCCGCGAAGCCCGGCAGCGGCTCATGGATATCGTGGTTGACAACGTGCGAGCGTTTCTTGCGGGACAACCGCAGAATGTGGTCAGTTGAATGTGGCGGGCGGTCATCTGCTTAATGACTTGACATTGTCGAGTGACATTTTATGATGGAGCGTTTTTCGAGTGCTGAGTGCCAGCAATTGACAACGGAAGACTGACAATATTTTTTATTAAAGGAGTTTTGATGTCTGCAAATCTGCTCGAAGGCAAAGTGGTGGCTGCAGCGGTGCTGGAAGATGTGGCCCGGCGCGTGGCGGCCCTCAAGGAAAAAGGCATTCAACCCGGACTCGGCACCATTCTGGTCGGGGAAGACGGTCCCAGCATCAGCTATGTCAACAAAAAGCACGAAACCTGCAAGGAAGTGGACATCGCCTCTTTCCATATAGAGATACCGGCTACTGCAACCCAGGCCGATCTGCTGACCGCCGTGCGGGACTTTAACGACAGTCCGCATGTCGATGCCTATATCATTCAGTATCCCCTGCCCAAAGGTTTTGATTTCAACCAGGCTTTGATGCTGATGGATCCGGACAAGGATGCCGATGGCCTGCATCCGGTCAATCTGGGCCGACTGGTTCTGCAGGAGCCCGGGCCGGTACCCTGCACCCCGGCCGGCATCCGCGCCATGCTCAAGCATTATGACATTCCCGTCGAGGGCCGGGAAGTAGTGGTTATCGGACGCGGTCCGACCCTTGGTCGTCCTCTGTCCCTGCTGCTGACTCTCAAACAGCCCTTCGCCAATGCCGCGGTCACGGTGGTTCATTCCGGGATTCGCGATCTTGGCGCTTATACCCGCCGTGCCGATATTGTCATCGCCGCCGCCGGCAGCCCCGGTATCGTGCAACCGGATATGATCCGGCCCGGCGCTGTGGTGATCAGCGGCGGCATCAGCTGGGAGGGGCGTAAGCTGCTGCCCGACGTCGACGAATCCGTGGCCGATGTCGCCGGCTGGATTACCCCCCGCCTTGGCGGCGTCGGTCCGACCACGGTCGCCATGTTGCTGCAGAATACCGTGCTGGCGGCCGAGCAGCGTGCCCGTCAGGCGGGCAAGCTGTAAGTTTTTCTGCCATCCGCTGGTATGCTTGCGGAATGACCGGTTGACATCTTTCGAGGGCGCTGGCCGTAAAGGGCAGCGCCCTTTTTAAATCCCATCCATTTCCCGCCGCTGATGCAGTGTCCATCCGTCGTTTCCGAGTGGGCACAGCAACAGATCTCTTTGTGAGAAGAACCGGATCGTGCAGTGAAACAATCTAATGACGATTAGAGTTATGCCATATTTTTATATACTGGCTAAAAACTCATGATCCCTGTCACAGGATTGCGAAAAAAGATGATGCTTGTTTCATTTAACATGTTGTCTTTTGGCCACAAAATTAGCTCGCGCAAAAAAACACGCGTTTTTTCGCGCGGGTTAGTTATCCTTCTCCAATTTTCACCGATCTCGTGCAGACCATTCATGAAATCCGGTTCATGTTTCAGGAAATTGGGCGCCTCCAACTAAAAAGTTTTCGGTTGCATGTGAGGTCTTTTGGTGTAAGCGAATTTTCATGGGGGATTGGTTTGCACAACCAATCTCTGTCTGCACTTTCTGATGATTTCTGCTATAGTCGCGTTTAATCATTGTCTCCGTAGTGGTCGGGTGTTTTCATAAGGAGGAATCGCTTTATGGCTGGTGAATCGATGCGATGTACCGTTTGCGGATATGTTCATGTGGGAGGCGAACTGCCGGCTTGCTGTCCGGTTTGTGGTGTGGGCCAGGAGTTGTTTGAGGCGGAGGAAGTTTCTTCTATTGCGGTACCAGGTTCTCCTGCGCGAGCCTGGCGCTGCCTGATATGTGATTATCTCCACGAAGGCGCCGCCCCGCCCGAAGCCTGCCCGGTGTGCGGCGCTGGACCCGATCAGTTCGAGGCTGTTTACGGGCAGGGTGGCGAACCGGAGACGGCCGATTCGGGGGCAACCATTGTCATTGTCGGAGCCGGCATCGCCGGTATATCGGCAGCCGCCGCCGCTCGTGAGACCAACCCTGCAGCCAGAATTCTTGTTGTTGGCCGGGAACCGGAACTGCCTTATTACCGCATCAATCTGACCCGTTACCTGGCCGGCGAGCTGACTTCCGAACAGCTGAGTCTTCACCCTGCCGGCTGGTATGAAGAGCGGCGCATCGAACTCAGGCCCTCTGTTGAAGTGACGGCGATCAATGCTGCAGCCAGGTCGATCCGGCTAGGCACGGGCGAGACCGTTTCCTACGATCGGCTGATTCTGACCCTGGGTGCGCACTCCTTTGTGCCGCCTGTGGCTGGAATCGACAAGGCCGGGGTCATGACGCTGCGCACCTACCGGGATGCCTGTGCCCTTCTGGAAAAGGCCGGGCGCGGGGCGGGGTGCGTGGTGATCGGCGGCGGCGTGCTTGGCCTGGAAACCGCGGCGGCCCTTGCCGGGCGGGGTGCCAGGGTGACCGTTATCGAAAGCTTTGACTGGTTGTTGCCCCGGCAGCTGAATCCCGCCGCCGGAAAACGGCTCGCCACGTATGTCGAAAAGCTCGGCATCCGTTTGCTCTGCGGTGTCCGGCTGCAAAAACTCGCGGGCGAAAACAAGGTGTCCGGGGTTGTTCTGGAGACCGGGGAAACCCTGCCCGCGGATCTGGTGATTTTTGCCGCAGGGGTTCGTTGCAACAATGCTCTGGCCAGGCAGGCAAATCTGGAGGTTCATGACGGCATTCTGGTCGACAATCGCATGCAGACTTCCATTGACGATATTTTCGCGGCCGGCGACGTGGCCGAACATCAGGGCGTGCTCTACGGTGCCTGGCTGCCGGCGCAGCAACAGGGCAAGGTTGCCGGCGTCAATGCCGCGGGGGGTAGTTCCCGTTTTCCCGGCTTGCCGCGGTCCAATATTCTCAAGGTTCTGGATGTCGATCTGTTCAGCATCGGCAATGTTCATCCCGCCGATGGCAGTTATCAGGTTTTCGAAGACAGTGCCGACGAACATTACGCTCTGTTTGTGTTCCGCAATAGCACATTGGCCGGGGCTGTTCTGCTTGGGGATACATCTCTGTCGGCCCGGCTCAAGGAGTTGATCGAAAACCGCACCAGTTGTTCGACGATTCTGCATGGGGTCAGAAACGGGGCCGAACTTCGACGGCGATTATTGTCCGCGGGGCGGTCGTAAATAGTATGCGCGGGCTGTTTGGGGAGAGCATCATATGCTGGCGGCTCCGGATGCTGGCGGCGAGCATTGCAGCCCTGCTCCTTGCGGCTTGCAGCCCGGTGGCCAAAGAGCGTCGGCTGGGTGACCTGCTGTTTTTTCCCCAACATCTTTCGGCTTACGTGCAGGCGGATACGGCACACCGGCCGTTGCTGCCAACAGACCGTCAGGAGCGGATGCAGCTCGGATTCCGACGTCGTTTTCTGGCGCCCTGGCAACCTGGATGGTCCAAGTGGCAAGGGAAGGATTTTTTTGCCATCGGCAAATGGTTGCTCGACGCCCCGCTTTATGGCAGCAACAGGGAGCCGCTGCCCATGTCCCTGCGCCGGCAGTGGCTGTTCTTGTGTGACGAGCAGGCTTTTCCGTCCGCCGACTATCCCGCCATAACCGTTCATGCCGCCAACCTTCGGGGCGTACCTGCCCGACAGCCTGTCTTCTACAACCCGGCGCTGCCGGGCGAGGGCTTCCCCTTCGATTATCTGCAATATTCTTCCCTGCCCGCTGGTACCCCGGTTCGGGTTCGGCATCGTTCGGCGGATGGTTGCTGGCTGCTGGTGGAAACCGAGGCCATGTTCGGCTGGATTCCCGCTCCCGACGTTGCGCCGGTTGATGAAGCCTGCATCGATATGTATGCGGCGGCTCCGTGGCGCGTGGTGATAGCTGATGGGGTGCCGCTGCGCGATGAGTACGGAGAGGTGCTTGCGGTCGCCAGCCTCGGCAGTGTGTGGCCGCAGGCGCAACCCGGACAGGTGCTGGTGCCGGTTCGCGGCGAAGGGGGACGTGCCGAACTGCGCTCCGCCGGTTTGCGGGAGGTCGACGGTCCGGTCTTCCCCTTGTCCCTGACCCCGGCCAGCATCGCCGATCTTGGCGAGCGCCTGCTCGGCAACCCCTACGACTGGGGAGGCCAGTTCGGTAGTCGGGACTGCTCCGCGACCCTGCGCGATCTGTTTGCCTGCTTCGGCCTCTACCTGCCCCGGAATTCGGCGGCCCAGGCCAGACAGGGGGTGCGTCTCGAACTTGCCTCTCTGACGGCTACGGAAAAGGCGTCGGTTATCCGTCTTCGTGCCGTACCCTGGCTGACCCTGGTTCACATGCCTGGGCACATCATGTTGTATGTGGGGGAGTTCAACGGGCAGCCGGCCTTTCTGCACACCCTGTGGGGGCTCAGAATCCGTGAGCGCGGTGGCGTCGAGGGGCGCTATCCGGTCGGGCGCACAGTGATTACCGGGTGGCGTCCTGGCGACGAACTGGACAGCCTGCTGCGTCCGGAGGGGGTTTTGCTGAATCGGATACAAACCCTGGTGCTGCTGGATCAAGAGGCGGGAGAATGAATCGGTTCTCCAGCAGTTTTCATCCGGAAACGGCCCTTTTCCGCCGTGGCGGCGTCAATCCGCAGGCTTGCTTGTGCGGCGTACCGATGTACGCTTCCGCGCAACCCCTTGATTTCCTTGCCAAAACGAAAAATTGCTCGTTTCCCATATGAAAACCAGGGTGTATCCATCCGGAGTTTCCGGATGGATACCAACTAATAACCGGCAAGAAGTGCCATCCTCCCTCCGGCAAACATGAAAGATCGGGTTTGCCGCCTGGGAGAGGGCGGCGATTTGTTGCGGTACGTGTCTCTCTGTCCTCTTTTGGATCACCTTCCGATTTTTAAACAGCGACTCCATAAATTCGCAAGAAAATTGCAACTGACTGAATTCACAAGAACAATTCCGGTTTTTCAAAAAATGGAAAGCTGGCAGAGCATTTGCAATGCTGTATACAGCACCCAGCGTTGTTCGGGTGCTTTCACGTGGATAGCGGTTGTTTGCTGTTGCAATGAAGTCAGGGACTCGCAAAGGAGACACAACAATGGGTAAGAGCGTGGAAAATCCGAAAAAGAACATTATTTCCTGCCGTGTCAACGATCGGGAAATGCAGGTTCTGCAGAATCTGGCCAAAAAAGCCGGTACCAATATCTCCGACCTGGTGCGTCAGAGCATTCTGTCTCTGGCGCAGAATCATGGCTGAGGCTGCAGGTCGGGGCTGTGGTTTTCCCTTGAGGGTAACCCCGGTACCGACCGGCGGTCGTACAGCTTTGCGCGTCTGATTCGTGGTTGCCGGGTGGCTTCTGGCCATTGTGCCGGCATCGCAAGGCGCAAGCATTCCTGGGGAGGCGACAAAGGGCCGTCCAATGCGTGCCGAAACGCAGTGGGCGGCCCTTTGTCGTTCCAAAAGTCCCCTTTTCTCTTGACTTATATGGGGGTTTTGCTAATTTATCAGACTTGTTTTTTGCCACCCAGCAGACTCTCGGGAGGAGTGCGATGGACTACAAACAGACCCTTAATCTGCCGGAAACCGAGTTCCCCATGCGCGGCAATCTGCCCAGGCGGGAACCCGAAATTCTGGAGCAATGGCAGGGCATGGGGCTTTATGAAAAAATGGAGGAAGCCGGCCGCAAGCGGCCCAATTTCACCCTGCACGATGGCCCCCCCTATGCCAACGGCCACATCCATATCGGCCACGCCCTGAACAAGATTCTCAAGGACATCGTACTCAAAAGCCGCCGCATGCAGGGCTATTATGCCCCTTACGTGCCTGGTTGGGACTGTCACGGTCTGCCCATCGAACTGATGGTGGATAAACAGCTGGGAAACAAAAAGCGCGAGATGAGCAAGGCCGAGATCCGCAAAGAGTGCCGCACCTATGCCGATACCTGGGTGAAAATACAAAGCGCGGAATTCGAACGACTGGGCGTGCTGGGTGAGTGGAATCGCCCCTATCTGACCATGACTCACCATTACGAGGCGGTCACGGCCAGGGAATTGGCGCGTTTTGTGGAGAGGGGAGGGCTGTTCAAAGGTAAAAAGCCGATCCACTGGTGCTCGTCCTGCGTAACGGCGCTGGCGGAAGCCGAAGTGGAATACGCCGACCATACGTCGCCTTCCATCTACGTCAAATTTGCTTATGCCGACGAACTGCCGTTGGAGCTGGCGGAGCTGGCCGGTCGCGAGCTGTCCTTTGTCATCTGGACCACAACGCCCTGGACCATTCCCGCCAATTTGGCGGTGTGTCTGAATCCGGCCCTGTCTTATGCCATTGTCGAAGCCGGCGGCGAGCTGCTGGTGATGGCGGAAGATCTGGTGTCGTCGGTCATGCAGCAGATCGGCGTGGAAGCGTATCGGGTGGTTAGAACCTTCAACGCGGCGATTTTCGAACGCAAAACCTGCCGCCATCCCCTGTACGACCGTGCGTCCCTGATTATTCTCGGGGATCATGTTACCCTTGAAGCCGGCACCGGTTGCGTACACACCGCTCCAGGCCACGGTCAGGACGACTACGTGGTCGGCCTCGCCTACGGGCTGGAGGTCTACAACCCGGTGGACGATTATGGGCGCTATTACGAGAATGTCGAATTTTTCGGCGGCATGAAGGTCAGCGAGGCCAATGCCGCGGTGAATGCCAAGCTGAGCGAGGTCGGGGCGTTGCTGCAGGAAAGCAATATCAGCCACAGCTATCCCCACTGCTGGCGTTGCAAAAAGCCGATCATTTTCCGCGCCACCGAGCAATGGTTCATTTCCATGGAGGCCAATGGCCTGCGTGCAAAGGCCCTGCAACACATCAACGACGTGACCTGGATCCCGCGCTGGGGGCGCGACCGGATCTACAACATGGTCGAAAACCGCCCCGATTGGTGTATCAGCCGCCAGCGCAGCTGGGGGGTCCCCATCACAATTTTCTATTGTGCGAAATGTGGCGAGGCCCTCGAGGACAGCAGGGTGATGCACCATGTGGCCGATCTGTTCGAGCAGGGCGGCAGCGACCTGTGGTTCGAAAAGGAAGCCCGTGACCTGATGCCGGCCGGCACGGTCTGCGCATCCTGCGGCCACGACGATTTCATCAAGGAAACCGATATCCTCGATGTCTGGTTCGACTCCGGAGTGTCCCATGCCGCGGTTCTGGAAAATCGTGATTACCTGCAGTGGCCTGCCGATCTTTACCTGGAAGGCAGCGATCAGCATCGCGGATGGTTTCATTCCAGTCTGCTCGCCTCGGTCGGCACCCGCGAACACACACCGTACAAGGCGGTGCTGACGCACGGGTTCGTGGTCGACGGCAAGGGCAAGAAGATGTCCAAGTCCGTCGGCAACGTGGTTGCGCCCGAGGAGGTGATCAAGAAGTACGGCGCGGAAATTCTGCGCCTGTGGGTGGCGGCCCAGGATTACCGCGATGATGTCCGCATCAGCGATGAGATCCTGCAGCGGCTTTCCGATGCCTACCGCCGCATCCGCAATACCGCCCGCTACATGCTCGGTAATCTGGCAGGGTTCGACCCGTCCCGCGACATGGTTTCCGACGATCAGTTGCTGGAACTCGACCGTTGGGCCCTGGCCAAACTGGAAGATCTGGCCGGGAAAGTCGAGAAGGCCTATGAAAATTATGAATTCCACATCATTTATCACGCGGTGCACAATTTCTGCAGCGTCGAGATGAGTTCCTTTTATCTGGATGTGCTCAAGGACAGGCTGTATGCCTCTGGCGCCGAAAGCCTTGAACGGCGCAGCGCCCAGACCGCCATGTTCCGGATACTGGAGTGCGTGACGCGTCTGATCGCTCCGGTACTGTCGTTTACCGCCGAGGAGATCTGGGGATTTTTGCCGGGGCCGCGCCCCGAAAGTGTGCATCTGGCCGATTTTGTTCGCTTCTCCGGAAATTCGCGCGACAAACTCATGGAAGATCGCTACGATCGTTTGCTCGCCATCCGGTCGGAGGTTTCCAAGGCACTGGAACTGGCCCGCAACGACAAGGTGGTCGGCCATTCCCTCGATGCACGCGTGCTGTTGAGCAGTGCGGACAGCGGATTGCACGAACTGCTCAACAGCTACCGACAGCACCTGGCGGCCTTGTTCATCGTCTCCCAGGTCGAACTGCTCGATGATCTGCAGGGCGGCCTGCAGTGCGAATCCCTGCCCGGCCTCGGGATCCGGGTGGAAAAAGCCCTGGGCGATAAATGTGAGCGTTGCTGGAATTATTCAACCACGGTCGGCGACAGCGCCGAACATCCGAATCTTTGCCAGCGCTGCGTCGAGGTTCTCAGCCGCCAATGAAACATACCCGATATCGCCTGCTGCTGTTGATCGCGTCACTGGTCGCCGGGCTGGACCAGTTCAGTAAATGGCTCGTGGTGCAAAACTTTCACCTGCACGAGGCGCGTCCGCTGGTGCCGGGTTTTTTTGACCTGGTTTATGTGCGCAACAAGGGGGCGGCTTTCGGCATGCTGGCCGACAGCGGATTCCGGGTGCCTTTCCTGCTTACCACTACCCTGATCGCGGTGATATTTCTGGTGTGGTTTTACCGTCAGTACCGATGCGATCAGGTTTTGGCACGTTGGGCGGTCAGTCTTGTGCTCGGCGGTGCGGTCGGGAATCTTGTCGACCGCGTGCGGTATGGAGAAGTGGTCGATTTTCTCGATGTTCACTGGCACCAGTACCACTGGCCAGCTTTCAATATCGCCGATACGGCCATCTGTGTCGGCGTGGGGCTGCTGTTGCTGGCTCAGTGGCGGGAAGGGCGCCGCCAACAGAGCGCGGCACCCTGTTCGGATCGAAAATAAGTCATTCTCAACAACCATAACCAAGCCGGTCCGGTAGTTTTACCGCGCCGGCTTTTTGCATGGTCCGGCAGGCGGACGACACCACCCCCGGGGGAGGAGGGCCACATCGCTGAACAGGCGCTGCGCCCGTTTCCCGGATGTTTGGGGACAAGGCACCGGTGTCGTGGTTCTCTGTATAAGTGGTTCGTATGTTACGAAAAAAAGATGCGATTTTGCTGCTGATCAGCTACGCCACCATGGCGCTGGGGATATTTCTGCCACAGCTGGCAAAACCGCTGTGGCATGCGCCGTCGATCTTTGTCATGGTGCTGCTGCTGTTGTCGTTTCTGGGCATCGATATGCGCGGGTTGCTCAGACACACGCTGAAAGCGCCCCTGGCCACCGCGGCGGTGCTGTTGGTCAAGACCGTTCTGATGCCCCTGCTGGTCTATGCTCTCTTCCATGTGTTCTGGCCCGGTTACGAACTGGCGGGGCTGCTGGTGGCCGGCGCCTCGACGGCCGTATTGGCCTCCTTTTTTGCCAACCTGTTCGGCGCCGATATCTTCGTGGCGGCGGCCGTGGTGATCCTTTCTTCCCTGGTGCTGCCCTTCACACTGCCGCCTCTGGTGGCCACACTTGCCGGGCAAACCATGCAGGTCGGCCTGGCGCCGATGGTGCGGATGCTGGCGGTGATGATCTTCGTGCCAGCCCTGCTTGGACGGATCTGCGCCAGATGGCTGCCGCGTACCACGGAGCGACTGTTGCGTTGCAGCTACCCTTTGTCCCTGTTCGCCGTCGGCATCACCAATGTGGGGGTTTTTTCCCGCTATTCGGGATTTTTCCTTGAACAGCCCGGTCTGGCGCTGGAGGCCATGGCTGCCGGCGGGGTTATGGTGGCCGGACTGATGGTGCTGTTCGGGGTAGCCTGCCGGCGCCTGCCTCCGGCGTTGCGGGCCACGTCGCTGGTGTGCCTGCTGTTTCCGAATTACATCCTGATTCTTGCTTTCAGTTGCGCTTTTTTCGGTCCGGTAGAGGCCACTTTTGCCGCGACTTACAGTGTTCCGTTTTTTCTGCAGCTGCTGTTTTTGAGAAACATCGCCGGTCTGGACTGATACCCGTACAGGCAGGCTCCGCCTTGTTTCCGGGGTGCGGAGCCTGCCAGTGCTCAATCGATGACCGTGACCCTGGTGATGATGACCGGCTCAAGAGGAACGTCTGCGTATCCCCCTTTGCTGGCGACCGCCACCCGCTCAATTTCATACACAACATCCATGCCGTCCACCACCTGGCCGAACACGGCGTAGCCGAACACCGCCGGGTTGAGCCCGGCATGATCCAGGTCGCGGTTGTTTTCCGTGTTGATAAAGAACTGGGCACGGGCGCTGTCGATCTCCTCGCTGCGGGCCATGGCAATGGTGCCGGATTTGTTCTTCAGCTTGTTGCGGGCTTCGTTGACAATCGGTTCGTCGGTTGGCTTTTCCTTCATCTCGGGGGTCAGTCCCCCGCCCTGGATCATAAAGCCCTTGATGACCCGGTGAAAAATGGTGCCGTCATAGTGACCGGCACGGGCATAGCGCAGGAAGTTCTCCACGCTGACGGGCGCTTTGGCTCTGTCCAGTTCGAACAGGATTTCGCCGAAGCTCGTTTCCATCTGGATCAGGGGGTTGGAGACGCTCATGAATTGGTACCTCCGATCATGTCGGGATGAGATGGCTGGTGGGACAGGTATCGCATCGCTCTGGCGTACGCCGCTCAGTTGCCCAGCGCCTCCCAGACTTCCAGTTTCGATTTGACGCGGCGGATCACTTCCTCGGTGAATTCGGTCGTGGTGCAGCTGCCGCCGAGATCCGGTGTGCTGACGCCCCGATGCACCGCTTCGAAGACCGATTCATAAATGGCGCGGGCCGCCCGGTGGGCGTTGCGGTGGTCGATGTAGCGGAGCAGCGCGCCGCCAGCCAGTATCATCGCCATGGGATTGGCGATATTTTTCCCTTCGAGGGACGGTGCGGTACCGTGGGGCGCTTCGGCCATCACCACGGCCGGCTCCCAGTTTTCATCAAAGGACAGCAGCAGGGATTCGGCGCCGGCGATAGAGCCGAACATCTGCAGGACAAAGTCGCTCAGGCAGTCGCCATCCCGGTTCAAGGCCGGTATCACCATGCCGTCACCGCCGTTGATCAGCAGCAGGGCATAGGTTGCATCGATAAGCTGTGGCTCGTAGGTGACGTCCGGATAGCGTTGTGCCGCGGCGTCCATTTCTTCCTTGAGCATGCCTTCGTAAATCGGGCTGACGGTGAATTTGGGGCCGCCGAACACCTTGACCCCGAGTTTGCGCGCGTGGCGGAAAGAAAATTCGGCAACCGCGTGACAGTGGCGGCGGGTGATGCGCTCGGTACGGAAAGCGACCTCATCGAGGCCTTCGCCCTGCCGGGACTCCTCGGCACCATAGGCATCTCCGACAGCCATGCGCACCACCGATATCGGTGCGTAGGCGCCGCCGGCGGGGCGCACGCCAGGAATGCGGCGCCCGGTGCGAACGATGACGGTGCCGTTTACCTCGTCGCGAAGAATGGCGTTGGGGCTGCCGACGTCGCCCTTCACGGCCGGTGTGATGGTGGCGGCCTTGAGCCCCAAACCGGTTTGCTTCATGGCTGCGGCAGCTTCATGGACAACCCGGTTTTTGGTTTTGCGGCGGTTTTCCAGGCTCAGATCGAAATGCTCAAACATTACCGGGACTCCCGTTACGTCGGGAGCGAGTACGCGCAGGGCTTCAATGAGCAGTTCCTGGCCGGTCTGGTCGCCGTCGAGAACGGTGATGGTTGGTGTCATGGGACCTCTCAGTTGGGATGATGCGGCAAAATGCTTTTCACTTTGTGGCAGCCGGTTAGCGTCGACCGGCTGCGATTATACTTTTTGCGTAGCACCGAGAGTTCCTGCCCGCGGCTTGCGAATCTGCCCCATGCAGGAAATTCTCGGGGCACCAATTTAATACACCCGGCAAGAAATGTCATGCCTGTTCGCAGGCAGATGGGCCACCGCCGGAAATCCCGGCCATTTTTGACGCGGCACGAAAAGGCTCTTTCAGGGGCGCGAGGTCTGGGTTATGCTGCCAGGCATGAATACAGATGTTTCTGAAAGGATCAGTGTGATCCTCGTGGAGCCGCAGAATCCGGGTAATATCGGTATGGTGGCCCGCGCCATGGGCAATTTCGGGGTTGGCGATCTGCGTCTGGTCAACCCGTGCCCACATTTGCATCCCGAGGCCCGCAAGTTTGCCGTGGGTGCCGCCCCTTTGCTTGGCCGCGCCCGCCTGTATGCCGACCTGAACACGGCATTGGCGGACCTGCCCCTGGCGATAGCGGCGACCCGCCGCCCCGGAAAGCTGCGCGGCGAGTTGCTAGATGTGGCGGAGGCCGCCAATCTGGCGCTTTCCCTTCCGGGGGATGAGCGGCTCGGGCTGGTTTTCGGCCGCGAGGATTCGGGCCTGACCAGCGCGGAAGTTTCCCTGTGCACCCATAGCGCCGCCATCGCCACCGCCGAGCAGGTCGGATCAATGAATCTGGCCCAGGCGGTGCTGCTGTTCCTGTATGAGTTCACTCGCTCGCCCCGTGTTCTGCCTGCAGCCCCACAGCCTGCCGGGCAGCGGCCGGCAGCCGCGGAATGCGAGGCGCTGTTTGCGCAGATGGAAAGCGTTCTCACGCGGATCGCTTTTCTCAATCCCGCCCGCCCGGCCGCCGTCATGAACCGCCTGCGCCGCATGCTGCATCAGGCCGCTATCGACAGGGAAGATCTGTCGCTGCTGCGTGGTATGTGGACCCAGTTGTCGTGGAGCATCAACGATTGGCGGGGGCGCAAGCGCGGGGGATAAGGCGCGAAGCCGCCGCAGTGCTGCCCGCCAGCCGGGGACTGCGAAATCGTCACCGGACCTATGGAATCCCGCCGCCAGGGCCACGCTTCTCTTCGCTTCTGTGCGGCCTTCCGAGGATCATTGGCGGGCCGTTTGCCGCAAAAGAGTCCGACGCCGTTTCGCATCCCTGCTTTTGGAAGGATAGGCATTTTTCTTGCTTTTAACAACCGGGTTTGAAAGTGGAATGTTATGTTGACGCCGACGGGCGTTTGCCAGGTTTTTCGAGGAGGGACGCGGTAATGAAAAAAGTGCTGGTTGCGGAGGATTCGGGGTTTTTCGGGCGCATGCTCAAAAAAAAGCTGGAGGCGGAAACCGGCCGGCAGGTCTGCTGGGCCCGCACCATGCAGGAAGCCTGTCAATTTATTGAAGAAACGCCCGGGGGCTTTGCCGCTGGCATCGTGAATTTCAACCTTCCGGATGCGCCGGGAGGCGAAATTGTCGCCAGGCTTCGTCAGAAGCATATCCCGGTCATTGTTTTTACCAGTGTTGTCAACAAAGAAATTCGCGACCGTATATGGGAACAGAAGGTTGTGGATTATGTGTACAAAGAGGGCGCTCAAAGCCTGGATTATCTGGTGACGCTGCTCAACCGCCTGGACCGCAACGACGCAATCAAGGTCATGGTGGTGGACGATTCGCCCCTGCAGCGACAGGTCATGGCCGATCTGCTGCGGGTGCACCGTTACCAGGTGCTGGAGGCCGCCGACGGTGGTGAAGCGCTTGAGCACCTGGCCCGGCATCCCGATATCAAACTGGTGGTTTGTGATTTTCACATGCCCCATATGGATGGTTTCGAACTGACCCAGACCATCCGCAAGACCCATCCCCAGGAGAACCTGGCCATTATTGGCATCTCGGCCCTGGGTGACAACGTCATGGCGGCCCGTTTTCTGAAATGCGGCGCCAATGATTTTATCATAAAGCAGCATTTTCTCACCGAGGAGTTCTACTGCCGCATTTCCCAGAGTATCGAAAATCTGGAAAACATTCAGGCCATTCGCACCGCGGCGACTACCGATTTCCTTAGCCGGCATATCCAACCGGCGCTTTTTGTTCGAGCATGGCGACCGTATTTACAATCAGATGATGGGTTCCTGCCAGGCGCTTTGCTGTGCCGTGCTCGATATCGACCACTTCAAGAAGGTCAACGACACCTTTGGCCACCAGGCAGGCGACCTCGCTCTGAAAAAGGTGGCGAAGCTGTTGCAGGAGGAACTGCCTGTTTCGAGTGTCGTGGCGCGTATCGGTGGCGAGGAGTTCTGCGCTCTGGTGCCGGGCGGCAAGGAAGAGGTGGTGCCCCTGTTCGAAGGGATACGACGTGCCATCGCCGATCTGCCTCTGTGCATGGCGAGCGACAGCAAATCGATCCGGATCACGGTTTCCATCGGCATCAGTTCCGAGCCGGGACGCAATCTGCTCGATATGCTCAGCCGGGCCGATGCCTATCTTTACCAGGCCAAAAAGGAGGGCCGGGATCGCGTCGTTTTTTAACGCGCCTCTGCTTGCAAAGCATGCAGGACATGGCTAGTCTTGAACGTGAACGGCAATTTTCCCCGGAGACTTTTCCCGTCTTAAAAGAGGAGACAGGTCATGACGTGCATCGGTAAAAGGCTGGCAGGCAGAATCAGCGTGGCGGGTATGTTGTTGATGCTTTTTTCAGTTCCTGCCCTGGCCGGATTCGAGGATTTTTTCAAGGGGGTGAAGGATGTCTTTAGTGGAGGGTCGTCGCTTTCCGAGGGCGATATCGCCTCCGGACTCAAGGAGGCCCTGGTGATCGGCACCCAGAACGCCGTCGCCGATGTCGGCCGGGAAGGGGGCTATTTCAACAATTCCGAAATCCGCATCCCGTTGCCCGATCCTCTGCAAAAATCGGAGAAATTGCTGCGCCTGGCCGGCTACGGTGCGCAGGTCGATGCTTTTTCGCAGAGCATGAACCGCGCCGCCGAAGCGGCGGCTCCTCAGGCCAAGGAGATTTTCTGGCAGGCGATAGGGGATATGAGTATCGAGGACGCCCGGCAGATTCTCGGCGGCGGTGACACGGCGGCGACCGATTATTTCAAGAACAAAACCAGCGGCAGGCTGCAGGAACTGTTCGGTCCGGTGGTACACGACTCCCTCGCCGGTGTCGGCGCAACCCGCTATTTCCAGGATCTGGACGCCAGGCTGAAGGCCCTGCCCTTCGGTGAAAGCCTGGGGCTGGATCTCGACAGCTATGTAACGGATCAGGCCCTGAACGGGCTGTTTTACGTGGTCGGCGAGGAAGAGCGCAAGATCCGGGAAAATCCCGCTGCCCGGACCACGGAGTTGCTCAAGAAAGTATTCGGCGCCGCGCGCTGAGTGTGCCATGACGGGCGCCGATGGCGCCGGCATTGACCTTTTGTTGCGAATTACGCTATGATTCTTCGTCCATCGGGCCTTAAGGCCCGGTTTTTTTTCATTCAAGGCATGAGGAATCACTGTGAACAGGAACCACCGCAAGGAAGTCGACCGCCGGCGCACATTCGGTATCATCAGTCATCCCGATGCCGGCAAAACCACCCTGACCGAAAAACTGCTGCTGTTCGGCGGCGCGATCCAGATGGCCGGCGCCGTCAAGGCGCGCAAGGCTGCGCGTCACGCCACCAGCGACTGGATGGCCATGGAGCAGGAGCGCGGCATCTCGGTGACGTCGTCGGTGATGAAATTCAATTATCGCGACTACGAGATCAATCTGCTCGATACGCCCGGCCACCAGGACTTTTCCGAAGACACCTATCGTGTTCTGACCGCGGTGGACAGCGCGCTGATGGTTATCGACAGTGCCAAGGGGGTCGAGACCCAGACGCAGAAGCTGATGGAGGTCTGCCGCATGCGCAACACCCCCATCATGACCTTCATCAACAAACTCGACCGCGAAGGGCGCGAGCCCCTCGATCTGCTGGCCGATATCGAAGAAACCCTGCAGGTCGAATGCGCGCCGCTGTCCTGGCCTATCGGCATGGGCAAGCGTTTTCGCGGCACCTATAACCTCTATCGCAAGCAGCTGTGTCTGTTTACCGCCGGCCAGGAGACGCGGCCCCAGGATCTGGTGGTGATCGAGGATCTCGACGATCCGCGCGTCGACGAGCTGCTGGGCAGCCAGGGCGATCAGCTGCGCGAGGACATCGCGCTGCTGGAAGGAGCCGCGAACCCCTTCGAGCCTGCCGAATACCTCAAGGGCAACCAGACGCCGGTGTTTTTTGGCAGCGCCATCAATAATTTCGGTGTCCAGGAAATGCTCGATGCCTTCGTCGAGCAGGCGCCGCCGCCGCGCCCCGCCGCGACCACCACCCGCGAGGTATCCCCCTACGAGGAGGATTTTTCCGGCTTCGTATTCAAGATCCAGGCAAACATGGATCCGGCGCACCGCGACCGCATCGCCTTCTTCCGCGTCTGCTCCGGCACCTTCCATCGCGGCATGAAGGTACGGCATCATCGCATCGGCAAGGATGTGAACATTGCCAATGCCACCATTTTCATGGCGCAGGACCGCACCAACGTCGAAGAGGCCTATCCCGGCGACATCATCGGCATCCACAATCACGGCACCATCAAGATCGGTGACACCTTTACCGACAAGGAACCCCTCAAGTTCACCGGCATTCCCAACTTCGCACCGGAACATTTCCGTCGCGTGCGGCTGAAAAATCCCCTCAAGAGCAAACAGCTGGAAAAGGGTCTGCTGCAGCTGGCCGAGGAAGGCGCCGTGCAGCTGTTCCGCCCGCTGTTCAACACCGATTACATTCTCGGCGCGGTAGGGGTGCTGCAGTTCGACGTAATCATGGCGCGGCTCAAGACTGAATACGGCGTCGACGCCATCTATGAAGGGGTGGAATACGCCACCGCCCGCTGGGTGGAATGTGACGACCGCAAGCTGCTGGATGATTTTGAAAAGAAAAATCAGGTCAACCTCGCCCGCGATGCCGAGGGCAAGCTGGCCTACCTCGCATCGAGCGAATGGCGCCTCGGGCACACCATGGAGCAGTGGCCCGGAATCGTTTTTCACAAGACGCGGGAGCACAATTAGTATTCATCCTGAATTTCCGGATGAATACTGAAAACAGGGCAGACAGCAGCGGGGCGTATGAAACGTCCGGATGGGTGCGGCATCCGCGATATTTAAGGCAAAGATTGAAAAACAGGGTAGAATTGTTACGGGTTACCAACCGGAAACGGTTCTTTTTTGCCTTGATAATCATTTGCAGTCACTTACAGGAGGCCGACACTTATGCTGACCACCTCCCGCTCGCACCAGAATCTGGGTCCGGTAATTTTCTCCCTTGTTTTGACCATGGCCCTCTGGCTGGGCAGCAAGTGGTACTTCAACGAGGGGTTCGACAACTTCTACAAATATCCGGCCAAGGCTGCCTCCCTGCTGGCGACGGTGCTTATGTGCTGGTGCATCGTGCTGTCGGCCCGGATGGCGTTTTTCGAAGACTATTTCGGCGGACTCGACAAGGTTTATCAGGTTCACAAGCGCCTTGGAAAAGCGGCGTTTTTTCTGATCCTGGCGCATCCACTCTTTCTGGCTCTGGACCGGATGCCCGACGTCCCGGCATTTCTGCGACGTTTGTGGTTTCTTGCGCCGGGCGGTGACCGGTATCTTGCGGGGCACAACCTGGGGGTTGCCTCCTTGCTGCTGATGGCGGGGCTGCTGGCGGTTACCCTGTGGATCAGGATCCCCTACCATCGCTGGAAGAGAAGTCACGAGTGGTTCGGCCTGGTTCTGCTGGCGGTCATGGCGCACGTCATCGTTGTGGATCGGGACATTGCCCGTTACCCCTTGCTCGGTCTATGGATGTATGCCCTGCTCGGCCTGGCGGCGCTGGCGTATCTTTATATCCGGTTTTTCTATGCCAGGTACGGGCCCCGTTATGCCTACTGCGTCGACGATATAGAGAAACATGGCGATATTCTGCAAATCACCTTTGCTCCTGAAGGGCAGAGGATGGACTTCAAGCCAAGCCAGTTCATCTATCTGGTGGTTCATAAGCAGGGCATTGCCGCTGAGCCGCATCCCTATTCCATCGCTTGCGGGTACAACCGGGACTCCCGCTTCAAGCTCGGGATCAAGCAAGTCGGGGACCACACCCGCAGTCTCGATCGGCTTGAAGAAAACGATGCCGTGAGTGTTTACGGTCCCTACGGTCGCTTCAGCGACCGGTTCCTGGCTGCCGATCGGGATTGCGTGTTTATCGGCGGCGGCATCGGCATCACGCCTTTCCTCGGCATGTGGCATGTCGCCCTGCATTCCGAAGAGCGTTTGTCTTTGGACGAAGCCGGCGAGAAGCTCATGGAAATGCATCCGGAATGCATCCGAAACTGGAAAAGCCCCCTCGTTTCCCTTTTCTACGTCTGCATCACCGAAGACCAGGCCTGCTTTGACAATGATATAAAACATGAGGTGATTCAGAGCCATTTTCACGGATTTAAAGCCTTTGAGGAGCGCGGTCATTACTATGAACTGTATCTTGCCGACCGGCAGGGTTTGATTACCGCGGAATACATCGACAGCCGGGTAAGAGAGGGAGTGCGGGACAAAAATATTTTCCTGTGCGGACCGACACCCATGGTTTCGGCCCTGGTCGCTCAGTTCAAGACCCTTGGCGTGTCCGAAGAACATATCATCCTGGAGGACTTCAATCTTTTTTAGTCAGGCTGTTTTCAACAGGTCTCTCCATCGTGTTTCTGCAGGTCAAGGACCAATCACGTTACTGAGCTGCTATGTGCAATGTCAAGGCTGCAGGGTGTCAGGGCATATCCATACGTGCCCGCTGTGGCCGGAAAATAGAGGGGTTTTTATCAATTCAGGCTAGCGGGCTCAAAAGGCAGGGTTCGTGGAAAGCAATGATTTGAAGGGGACGCCAGGTGTTACAAGGATGTGCCCGATGGTCAGGAAGAGGGAAAACCAGGCGGTACATAAACGGACAGGACCGGGGTAGCCGGTCCTGTCCGTTTTGCATGAGTCTGTTTTGGCTGCGGTGCTATTCGGGAACAACCGTGCAGCAGACCAGTTCCACCCGGCGGTTCATGTAGCGGCCTTCTTCGGTGTCATTGCTGGCAACCGGCCGGGTTTCGCCATAACCGCGGGATTTGAGTTTGGCGGGATCCAGCCCGTAATTGTTGATCAGGGCCTGGCGAACCGCCTCGGCGCGCCGCTCGGAGAGGCGCTGATTGTAGGCGTCCTTGCCTTTGCTGTCGGTATGCCCGGTCAGCAGGATATAGGGGACGTTGGCATTGGCGCGTACAAAAGCCGCCGCCTTGTCGAGCTCTCCCTTGTATTCAGGCTTGATGACAGCCTGGTCGAAATCGAAGTTGATGCGCAGGGTAAGTTTGAGCTCACAGCCTTTTTCATCGACGCTCATGCCTTTGGGGGTGTCGGGGCACTGGTCGAGGTAGTCGTAAACGCCGTCACCGTCGCTATCGAGGGGGCAGCCTTTGGCATCGACAGGTGCGCCTTCGGGGGTGCCGGGGCATTGGTCGAGGTAGTCGTAAACGCCGTCACCGTCACTGTCGAGGGGACAGCCTTTGGCATCGACCGGAGCGCCTTTGGGGGTGCCGGGGCACTGGTCGAGATCGTCGGTTACGCCGTCGCCGTCACTGTCCACGGGCGCTGCCGCCACCGGCTCTTCTTTTTTGACCGGCGCTTGGGTGCCGGCAAACTGGAATTTAAAGCCGGCGGTATAGATGAGGTTGTGTTCGAGATTGCTCTCGTTGAATCCCATCATGTGGCGCACATCGGCACGCAGGGCGACGTTTTCGCCGAGGAAGTACAGCAGGCCCGCGCCGTAATTGGCCATGAATTCCTCATCGCTGTCGAGGGAGTAGCCGCCGGCACCGGCCGCCAGGTAGGGAACCAGCCTGTTTTCCGGCATGAAATGATACAGGGCGTCGAGGCGATAGTTCCAGAAGTCGGCATCGCCGCTACCTTTTTTGTCGAGATTGGCGCCGCCGAGCACCGCTTCAAGTCCGAAATTAGGGGTGAAGTTGTAGCCGAGGCCCAGACTGTAGGCAAGGCCGCTGCTGTCGACGGGCTGGTCACCTTCCATGGTGATGCCGCCGAGCATCGGCGACAGGGTCAGAACGCCGGTTTTGATTTCCGCCTGGGAAACCGCCGGCAGGGTACAGCAGGCCAGGATGCATGCCGCTGCAATCAAGGAAGTGATTTTCATGATGGACCTCCATGGTTAGATAACAGAGAGCTGAGCCGAGGCTCATTGAGGAGCCCTGAGTGATGCTACCACACGGCCTTCAGGGATTCAAGGCCAATTGATGCAGCGACTCAATGGCACCGGCCCGGCGGAAACGCCGACTGAATCAATATTTTAATGTTAGCAATCTTTTTTGCTTCGTCCAGCGGCAAATGTGCCTTATGGACACTACCCCACGCAAAAAAACCCCGGCGGGGACACCGGGGCGGTCTGCAGCATCGACGGATCGAAACTCATGTGTGCTGGAATATGACCTCGACATCCTGGCGGTGGGCGGGGTCGATTTTCCACAGGGAGCGGCGCGCGAAGTTGAACCCCCGGGCAATGATCACATCGGGGAACTGCTCGATGCGGATATTGTACAGGTTGACCGAGTCGTTGAAAAATTCACGCCGGTCGGCGATCTGGTCCTCGATTTCGGAGATGCGGCTTCCCAGGCTGCGAAACAGGGTATCGGCCTTGAGTTCGGGATAGCGTTCCACCACCATGAACAGGGATTTCAGGGTGTCGGTGAGCAGGTTCTGCGCTTCGAGTTTTTCCTGCGGGCCGCGCGCACCCTGTACCATGGAGCGTGCCTTGATGACCGCCTCCAGGGTTTTCTGCTCATGCTGCATGTAGCCTTCGCAGACCTTGATGAGTTTGGGCAGTTCGTCGAAACGCTGCTTGAGCAGCACATCGATATTGCTCCAGGCGCGATCGATATTGTTTCGCAGGCTGACCAGGCCGTTGTAGATGGTGACGCCATAAACGGCCGGAATCAGCAGCAGCAATCCCAATATCCCCAGAAAGATTACAAAAGCCATGGTTTTCTCCTTGTCTGCAGCCGATTTACGGTTGCATGAAATTCCGCAGTATTAGACCTGTCCAGATCAGGCCGGCCAGTGCGCCGGCGAACAGGGGCATGGTCAGCAGGGCATAGTTGCGCAACAGATGTTTTTCCGAGGTGGTTTCCGTGATGACGAAAGGGATGCCGCGCTTGCGTGGTCGACCGACCACCGCCCGGTCGCCCGGTGCAGGGCGTTCCGGCGCGCTCGACAGGCTTTGTTCCAGAACCTGTCGCTCGATGCCGGCGCGGGCCTGTTCCCATTCCCTTTCAGAAAGCCGCCCGTCGCCGTTGGTGTCGTAGCGTTGCAGCGCCTGGGGATCGCGTTTGAGTTCACGGAGCGCCATGGCGATGCGTTCCCTCAGTGGCTTGACGGGTGTGCGGTTTTCCCGGGCCTGGCCAAGAACGAAAAGGCTGGCGCCCTCGGCAACGGTTTCTTCCACCCATTTTTCCTGGTCGCTGCCGACGAAGGCGCCGAACAGGGAGGCGGCCGCTGCGCCGCGGGATTCCTGTCGGTTGCCTGCCGAAACGGTGGCGCCCCGGGGATCGATGGTGACCCTGCCGGTGTCGTCTTCCAGATAAAAGGGCACGTGTCCGCTATCGCTGGTGCTGGCCAGTCGCCAATTGTTCTTGCTGTCGCGGCGATATTTGCGCAGACGGTAATAGACGCACGATGTCTGGCTCAAGGGAGACACCAGTGCATATTTGCGTATCGCCCGCCCCTGCAGCTCGACCAGTCCCATGGAGAGGGAGCGGGTTTTGCTCGTAGGGGTGTTTTCGATCTGCCGCTTCAGGCGCAGAAAGTGAAAACCGCCCCACAGGCACAATCCGGTCACCATGGCGGGAAGTACGGCGGTACGCATGGCCCAATCGAGGCAGGTTGTGGCCAGATCGTTTTCGATGACTGTCAATAGACCAAATCCGGCGGCCGTGGCCATGCCGATAGGCAAGCGCAGGTTTTTGCCGTTTGACACATTACGCATAGGGGGTGGCGGGAGGCTGTCGCCAGCCGGCTGCAATTCCAGGCGGCCCGCGTTGCCCTCCGGCAATTCCTGCGGCATGGTTTCAGGCAGCGGCGCGGCAGCGGATGCCGTAATTCCGCCTGGTGCCGGAGCGGTTTCAAAATCCGCCATCAGCCAGCCGAAGCAGGTCAGGGCCGCGAGGTTGTCCCGTTCCCAGTGAAGCCCGTCTTCCGGGGTTTTGAGTCGGCATCCGGGCAGATTGGCGAGTCCGAAATCCAGCACCAGGCGGCAATCGGCCACCTGTTCCCGGATTTTTTCAAGGACGGTTTTGAGGTTGCCGACAGCGCTGAGGGAGGCTTGTTCGCCGAGACCGCCTGGATCGAAGCGGCCGGGAAAGATGCGCACGCCGGCATCAATGCGGCCCTGCCCACCGAAACGGTACAGGTCCAGGATGGGGCTGCCTTGCAGGATGGCTCTGGTGAATTCCTCGTCGTCAAGGGGCAGAATCTCGCGGCGGCCGTTGTAGACCCGCTGGGCCATGAGAAATTTGAGATTCCTGGCGGCGGCCTGCCCCGAGATGTCAGCCAAAACCGCCAGCACCCTGTGGTTCGGCCCGAGAGCGACGCTGCGCTCATCGGTCAGCAGAGCCATTTCACTGTCCTGGATGCGCAATGCGCGCAGTCTCAGCGGCACAAAACGCGGCGGCCGCACCTCGATCACCCGGCAGTGGATGCCCGTTTCCGCCAGCCGGGCGGCGATCAGACCCAGCCGCTGCCGCGGCCCTTCGGCAATAAGGTTGGGGCCGCGCCCGATGAGTCGCTGCCTCAGGATATAGGCATCGAGTCCGTATTCGCGTGCCAGAAGCGGGCGCAGCCGGGCCAGCGACGCATTGTCGGCGGCGATACTTTGGACGATGAGCAGGTATGTCGGCTCTGCTGATGACATGCGGCCTCATTTTTTCGGTGGTGGCAGGACCCTGTTATAGCCTTTCGCAGGTCGCGGGATCAAGGGTTTTCAAAGACCCCGGCGGCTGGCATCCCGGCAGTGACCCCGCGCAACTTGCCATGCCGGCTGCGGCAATTGTCAGGCCGGGTCTTTTTATGGTAGGCTTGGACCGCTTGTATACTATTTTTCAGGAGCTTGATGTATGGCGACAACAGCCGATTTGAAACGCAATCTGGTGATCCAGATCGACAATGCCCCCTGCCTGGTGCTCGATGTCACGACCCAGACGCCCTCGGCGCGGGGAGGCAGCACCCTGATCAAAACCAAATACCGCAATCTGCTCACCGGCCAGGTGCTGGAAAAGGCCTTCAAGGGCGGCGAACGTATCGAGGATGCCGATTTCGAGCGGCGCAAGGGCCAGTTTCTGTATGCCGTTGACGATCACGGCGTGTTCATGGATCTGGAGAGTTACGACCAGTACGAACTGGGCGGCGATATGTATGAAAATGCCCGCGGCTATCTGACCGAGGGCATGGATCTGCAGCTTGGCGTTTTCCAGGGGCAGGTGGTCAGCATCGATCTGCCCCAGACCGTTGAATTGACTGTTGCCGAGACCGCTCCGGCGCTGAAAAACGCCACCGCCACCGCGCAGACCAAGGAGGCGGTTCTGGAAACCGGCCTGCGCATTCAGGTGCCTCCCTATCTCGAGACGGGGGAGCGCATCAAGGTCGATACCCGCGAGAGCCGTTTTATCTCCAGGGCCTGAGAACGCCAATTATGTCATGAATGATGCCGAAGGGAGGGTATCGTGCCTGTTTCCGCGCCCCGCATCGTGCGGGAGACAAGGGAGTTCATCGCCGCTCACGGTGAAGACTGGCCTGGCTGGTATGTGGGGATAAGCGTCGATCCTAGCGATCGTCTGCCCGATTATCACAAGGTCCGGTTCGGTCATGATCGCTGGTTTTGCCGCGAGGCCTTTACTCCGGAAGAGGCGAGGGCCATCAAGACGCGTCTTGTCGAGGACCACGGCATTGACAGCGATGACGCCCGCGATGAAGCGCAGGGGAAATTCCTCTACCTTTACCGCAAGGCGCCGCATACCGAGCCTTGATCGATACGGCGCGCCGGTTCTTGTTAGCTGCAGGCGGGGTGGATGTGTCTGCCAGATACAAAAGAGGCCGTTCCCCGGGGAACGGCCTCTTTTGCGATGCGATGCTGAACGCTTTTTACAGCGGCATCAGTTTTTTGCCATAGACTTCGTTGATGACCTGGGCCAGGCCGGCGTAGATGGCGCTGAGTCCGCAGAAAATGCCTTCATAGCCGGCAATGTGGCCGATGGTGTGGCGCATCGGGTTGTCGCCGGGGATGGTGTGCTCGAAAGCCAGCAGGAAGAACAGGATGACCAGGGTGCCGAATACCACCTGCAGGGCGCGAGTCAGTTTCAAGGTGCCGATGAAAAGCACCAGGGTGAACAGACCCCACATGAACAGGTAGGCGGTCATGCTCGCGTCGGAAGGCGCGGCGGCTTTGCCGAAACCCATGTCCGGCATGATCCACAGGCCAACGAGAGTCAGCCAGAACAGGCCGTAAGAGGTGAAGGCGGTGGTGGCGAAGGTGTTTTTCTTTTTCCACTCCATGCAGCCGGCGATAATCTGGGCGATGCCACCGTAGAAAATGCCCATGGCCAGGATCATGGCACTGAGTTCGATGATGCCGGCGTTGCGCAGGTTGAGCAGAACGGTGGTCATGCCGAAGCCCATCAGCCCCAAAGGCGCGGGATTGGCGGTGGTGTCGACGATCGAGAGCTGGTCTGCCATTGTATTTCCTCCAAAATAAAATAAAGGTTTTGCCGGCAGTGGCGCCGGCACGAATGATTCCTGACTGAATCTGTTTAGAACCCTGTTTCAAGAAATTTCGGAATTATTATTTGGATTGTGACATGAAGTCAAGCCTTGAGTGGCCCCAACCGACCTGTTCCGAGGTATACGTTTTGTGCCACCGACAGGATTCAATGGCTTGATGTCGTGAACTTTTTTACACCTTGTTAGGGTGGGATCAGATATGTTCATTTTTGACTCCGGAAAATATCCCGCGACCTGCGGCGTATATCTCATGAAGGGCAGCCAGGGGGAGGTCTTTTATGTCGGCAAGGCCAAAAACCTGCGCAACCGGCTGCGCAGCTATTTTTCGGAGCAGGGGGACAACCGGCCGCAGATCCGATTTTTGCTCAAGCGTGTGCGGGATATAGAAACCATTGTCACCGATACGGAAAAAGAAGCGCTGATCCTGGAAAACACCCTGATCAAGAAGCACCGTCCCCGTTACAATATCAACCTGCGCGACGACAAGACCTATCTGTCGCTGCGTCTTGATCCCCGTGAAGAGTTTCCCATGCTGCAGCTGGTGCGGCGGGTAAAACGCGATGGCGCCCTGTATTTTGGTCCGTATGCCTCATCGACGGCGGTGCGCGCCACGCTCAAGGAAATCTACAGGATCTTTCCACTGCGCCGCCACCCATGGGAAACCTGCCGCAACCGCAGCCGGCCTTGCCTCTATTACCAGATAGGGCAGTGCAGCGGTCCCTGTCACGGCAGAATCAGCCCGGCCGAATACCGGCGTCTGGTCCAGGGCGCCGTGGCGCTGCTCAGCGGTCGGGAGACGGAAGTTCTCGAAACACTGCGCCGTCAGATGGGGGCGGCGGCGCAGCGCATGGCCTTCGAAGAAGCGGCGCGTCTGCGCGATCAGGTTCGTGCCATCGAACAGACCGTCGAACGGCAGAAGGTGGTGGACGCGGGCGGCGGGGATCAGGACGTTGTCGGCCTGCATCGTGAGGGTGGCGAGGTGGAGATCGCCATTTTGTTCGTGCGGGAAGGCAAGGTCATCGGCCGCCGCAGCTACAGCCTCGAATGGCGGCTGGACGAGGATGAACTGCTATCCTCCTTTTTGCAGCGTTTCTACGGCCGCGAGGTGTGTATTCCCGACAGGGTGTTGCTGCCCTTTGTGCCCGAGGATGCCGCGGTGCTGGCCGACTGGCTGAGCGAGCAGCGGGGCCGCAGGGTACAGGTGCTGGCGCCGCTTCGCGGCAGCCGCAGGGAACTGGTGGCTTTGGCCGAGCGTAACGCGGCGGAAAGCTTCCGGGAGCGCGGATCGCGCCGGGAAGCTCGGCAGGAGGTGTTGCGGGAGATCGCCGCGCGGCTGCACCTGAGCCGGTTCCCCCGGCGCATCGAGTGTTTCGATATCTCCAATGTGCAGGGGCGGTTCAGCGTCGGCAGTATGGTGGTGCTGACCGACGGAGAGCCGGACAAGGCGGCCTATCGGCATTTTCGCATTCGCAGCGTGACCGGCAGTGACGATTACGCGTCTCTGCGGGAAGTGCTCAAGCGCCGCCTGCAGCGCGGCCTGCGGGAAGAGATGCTGCCGGATTTCATCCTCATGGACGGCGGCAAGGGGCAGTTGGGCGTACTTGATGCCGTGCTGAGGGAATTGAACCTCGAAGCACGTATCGACGCGGCCGGCATTGCCAAAAGCCGGGTTTTGGCCAACGTGCGCGGCAAGATGGTCGAGCGCAGCGAGGAGCGGTTCTTTCTGCCGGGACGCAAGAATCCCGTGGTTCTTCGCCAGGGTTCGCCAGCCTTGTTCATGCTCGAACGACTGCGCGACGAGGCGCACCGTTTCGCCATCACCCATCATCGCAAGCTGCGACGTCGCAGCAGCCTCGGTTCCGTGCTCGAGGATGTCCCGGGAATCGGCGAGAAGCGTCGCAAGGCCCTGCTGCGGCATTTCGGCAGCCTCAAGGCGCTGCGGGCCGCGAGTCTTGACGAACTGCGTGCGCTGCCGGGCCTGCCTGCCGCCCTGGCGGAGCGCCTCCATGCGGCCCTGCATCAGCAAAAACCGTCCTGATTGACTTATCGGTCCCGGCTGTCCGCCGCGTCTCTGACGGTCTGTAGCTTTTTCGGCGCTCGTCCGTAGCGCCGGGTCAGTTGTGCCAGTCGCCGTTGGCTGTTGGCCGTAAGTTCGCCGGGGCGAAGCCGCCATCCCCAGTTGCCGTCGGGCTGGCCGGGGTGGTTCATGCGTCCTTCCGTGCCGAGTGGCAAAACATCCTGCAGCGGGCATATGGCAACCCGGGCGACGCTGGCCCAGGCCAGGCGGATCAGGTCCCATGGCATGTCGGCGTCATTGCGGCCAAGGTAGCCCAGCACTTCGTCGCGCAGATTCCCCTCCAATTGCCGCCACCAGCCCAGGGTAGTATCGTTGTCGTGGGTTCCGGTGTAGATCACGCAGCGCGACGTCAGGTTGTGGGGCAGGTACGGATTGTCCGGCCCGGAATCAAAGGCGAACTGCAGAATTTTCATGCCCGGCAAGCCGAGGGCGTCGCGCAGGTGTTCGACCTCCGGGGTGATGACACCGAGGTCTTCGGCCACCAGCGGCAGGTGGGGATGTCTGTGCCGCAATGCGGAGAAAAGATCTTCGCCGGGGCCTGGCCACCAGTGGCCGTTGACCGCGGTCGGGTCGCCGGCCGGGATGGCCCAGCATTCCACGAACCCGCGGAAATGGTCGATGCGCAGCAGATCGCATTGTGCGAGGTTCCAGTCCAGGCGGGTCTGCCACCAGGCGAACTGTTCCTGCCGGTGCCGCTCCCAGCGGTACAGGGGATTGCCCCAGCGCTGGCCGGTTGCACTGAAGTAGTCGGGTGGCACGCCGGCGACCACCGTCGGTTGCCGTTGTGCATCGAGATGAAACAGGTCCGGCCGGGCCCAGACATCCACCGAGTCAAAGGCGATGAAAATCGGCAGGTCGCCGAGAATGCGTATTCCCTGCTGGTTGGCGTAGTTGCGCAGCGCCAGCCACTGGTCGAAGAACACGAACTGCATGTAGCGGAAATAGTGCAGGCTGTCAGACAGATCCCGGCGCGCCTGCGCCAGGGCCTCCGATTGTCTGTAGCGCAACGGTTCCGGCCACTGCTGCCATGAACGGCCCTCGAATTGCCGGCGCAGGGCGCAGAACAGAGCAAAATCCTCCAGCCAGTTTGCGTGTTTTTCGCAGAAGACCTCAAAGTCCGCTTTGCGCCTGGCCGAGGCTGCCGCCTGAAAACGTCTGGCTGCCTTGCTCAGCAGGCGCGCCTTGAACGGTTCGACAAAATCGAAATCGGCTCGTCCCTCCTCCCGGCCTATGCCCGCCAGATCTTCGACATCCAGATCGCCCTCCTCCGCCAGGCGTTCCAGGGACACCAGCAGCGGGTTGCCGGCAAAGGCCGACAGGGCGCTGTAGGGCGAATGGCCGTAACCCGTTGGCCCCAGCGGCAGGATCTGCCACAGGGTTTGTTCCGCGCCGGCCAGAAAGTCAACGAAGCGCCACGCTTCACGCCCCAGATCACCAAGACCAAAGGGACCGGGCAGACAGGTCGGATGCAGCAGGATGCCGCTTGCGCGGCGCCCTTCCGGCAGCATGGCCGCCATCAACCGAGGTCGTCGGTTTGCGAGGCGTCCAGAGCCAGGCGCGCCGCCGCCAGACGCCGGTAATAGTCGGCGGCCTTCTGCGGATTGTAGCCGAGCATCGCCTTGTGCAGATCTCCCTCCAGTTCCGCCACTTCCAGCCGCTTGTAATAGTCGAGGGTTTCCAGCAGGTGGGCGACGACGATGCGGGCCGTCAGCAGGGGGTGGTTGTTGGTGACATTGGCTGCCGGATACCGGGTGCCATGTTCCAGTTCGACCTCCAGCCCCACGCGAAAATCCTCCAGCGGGATCCGCAGACCGGCGGTGTCGGTATTGGCCAGTATCATGGCGGCTTCCTCTTCCGTTACCTCGGCCTTTTCCATGGTCGTCCAGTCCCGGATGTCCAGTTCCCTGCACACCCTGCGCACTTCTTCCTCGGTGATATAGACAGGCAGTTGCATGGCGATAACCTTTGGTTGGAGTTGAAGTCGGGGCCGGGTTCTAAAAACCCGCCTGGATTGTTTTCAGTGACTAGCATGCCGGCGGAATCCGAAGTCGGCGTTTTATTTTCGCGTCCCCCTATGCGCCGCTGACGACAGGGTGGGCGTCGTCAGCGGGGCACGAAATCGGGCCGGGCAAAGGAGTAGGTGAATTCCATGTGATGGGCGTAGCGACCGTCGAGGATAGCCGCCACGTCCTCGATGAAAACCAGCTCTTCGTCGGTGGGAATGACGAAGGCCTTGATGGGGGAGCCGTCGCCGGTGATGATTTTTTCACCGCCCCCGACCGCTTCACGGTTGCGCTGCTCATCGAGATGGATGCCGAGGTGCTGCAGTTGCTGCAGGGCCATCTGCCGGATAAGCCAGGAATTTTCGCCGACGCCGGCGGTGAAGACCACGGCGTCGAGCGGACCTGCGGCAGCCAGGTAGGCGCCGATATATTTGCGCAGGCGGTAGCTTTCGATCTCCAGGCAAAGCTGGCAGCGTTCATCCCCCTGTCGCGCTGCCTGAATGATGTCGCGGCGGTCGGTAAAGCGTCCGGTAATGCCAAGCACTCCGCTTTTCTTGTTGAGCAGATTGTCCATCTCGTCGGGGGTCAGATTTTCCATCTTCATCATGAAATGGGGGATCGCCGGATCGATGTCGCCGCAGCGGGTGCCCATGACCGCCCCTTCGAGGGGGGTAAGGCCCATGCTGGTGTCGATGGATATGCCATTGCGGATGGCGCAAAGGGAAACGCCGTTGCCGATGTGCATGGTGATCAGGTTGCAGTCACACGATGCCTTGCCGAGCAGCGCCGCCGCCCGTTTCGAAACGTAAAGGTGGGAGGTGCCGTGAAAACCGTACCGGCGCACCCTGTAGCGCTCATACCAGTTGTAGGGCAGGGCGTAGAGATAGGCGTGGCGGGGCATGGTCTGATGGAAGGCCGTGTCGAAGATCGCGATGTTGGGCACCTGCGGCAACACACTTGACACCGCTTCGATGCCGGCGATGTTGGGAGGGTTGTGCAGGGGGGCCAGGTGTTGTACCTCGCGAATGGCTTCCAGCACTTCCGCGTCGATGCGTACCGAACAGGTAAAACGCTCTCCACCATGCACAACCCGATGGCCGACGGCCGCAATGGCGCTTATATCGGGGATCACCGCGGCGGGACCTTCGGTCATGGTGCGGATGATCAGGTCGATGGCGGTTTCATGGTCCGGACATTCCTTTTCCAGGCGGAAATCTTCGCGCCCCGGCACGCTCTGCACGATGAAAGAACCGCCGGCGATAACCCGCTCGACCAGGCCCATGGCGAGGGTCTGCTTTCGTGCCCAGTCAAAAAGGCTGTACTTGACCGACGAGCTTCCGCAATTCAGGGCCAGAATGATCATTTCGCACTCCCTGCGTCGCTGGCGTGTCTTTAATTTCTAACAACAATCCGGGGAAATGCAACGCAGGCGGCGGCTTTACGCCTGCAGGTTTCATGCATGGCGCTTTTTGGCCCGCCGGTCGAGCAGATAGGCGACAAGCACGCCAAGAACCATGCCCACCAGCAGGGTCATGAACAGCAGAAACGCCAGCGGCGCGCTCATGGTCAGCGTGAGGATTCGCACCTGTACCGTGACGGTGTTCTGCAGAATAACCAGCAGCGCCAGCACGGCAAGAACAATAAAACAGGTGAGTTTCAGGTTTCTCATGGGGGGTGTCTCCCGGTAAAAGGCCCGTCAGGTCGCCGTTATGGTTGGAAACCCCGGCGCGTTCAGGCAACGATGTGTGGTCCCGCATAGCGTTGCGCCAACGATGCCGGCCATCCTTCCCGCTCTTGTTTCAGGGATTGGGGCAGGTGGTCGAGAATATCCTGGGCGGTCATGCCGTCTTCGCCCAGCTGCATGGCGGCCAGGTCTCCCGCCGCACCGTGCAGGAACACTCCCTTGCACACCGCATCCTCGATGCTCAGGCCGAGACCGTGCATGGCGGCGATGGTTCCGGTCAGAACGTCCCCCGAACCGGCGGAGGCCATGCCGCTGTTGCCGCTGGGATTGATGAAAACGCGACCGTCTGGAAAACCGATCAGCGAATGGGCGCCTTTCAGAACGATGATCGCCCCGAGTTCGCCAGCGGCCCGCTGTACGGTGCGGATGCGGTCTTTTTCCAAATCAGGGATGCCGATGCCTGTCAGGCGGGACATTTCCCCCGGGTGCGGGGTCAGCACCGTGGGGGCACGCCGTTGGCGCAACTGTTCCGGGTTTTGGCAGATAGCGGTGATGCCGTCGCCGTCGATGAGCAGGGGACGTTCGATGGCGGCGATCAGTTCCCGCGCCAGTTGCTGGGTCTGTGTCTGCAGCGACAATCCGGGACCGAGGACCGTCATGTCGAGGCTGTTGGCCAACGCCAGCAGGGCGTCGCGATTGCAAAGCGCAAGGCTGCCTTCCGCCGTGGAAACCTGGGGCAGAAACACGACCTCACTGGCCTTCATGGCGATAAACGGCGTGATGGCCTGGGGTGCGGCGAGGCGGCTGTACCCGCCGCCGGCCTTCAGGTAGGAAAGCGCGGCAAAGCAGGGCGCACCCAGATAACCGGCGGCACCGGCGATGAACAGCGCCTGGCCGAAGCTGCCCTTGTGGCCGGTGTGGTCGCGGGGCGGCAGCGGCGGCGGCACATTGAGGGCGATTTTCAGGGCCGCGTCACGGTACAAGGCTGGTGGAAAGGAAATGTGGCTGACATGCAGACATCCGCCCAGGGCAAAGCCCGGATACAGCAGATTGCCTATTTTGGGAAGGCCGAAGGTGACCGTGTGGTCGGCGCGCACCGCGCAGCCCAGCGCCTGCCCGGTATCGCCCTCCACCCCGGACGGGATGTCGATGCTCAGCACCGGCTTGCCGCATGCGTTGATGGCCTCGATCACCGCACGGTGCAGGCCGCCGACTTCGCGGGTCAGGCCGGTACCGAAAATGCCATCGATGACGGCGGCGCAGGCGGCCAGTTCAGCAGCCAGCCCGGCGCTGTTTTCAAGCTGGCGGACCTCCAGCGGCAAGCGGCGGATGATCTCCAGGTTGAGGCGCGCGGCACCGGCAAGTCGGTCCGGATCGCCAAGAATCAGCACCTTGACCGTACCTCCCGCCGAGTGAATTTTGCGGGCGACGACAAACCCGTCGCCGCCGTTGTTGCCCAGGCCGCAGAAAACTACGAAGCGCTGATCCGCGACAGGGCCGATCTGCGCAAGGACGGAGAAGGCGGCCTGTCCGGCATTTTCCATCAGCAGTTCCTCGGCGATGCCGTAACAGTCGATGGCGGCACGATCCATGGCGCGCATCTGCGCTACCGTGCTGACTTTCATCGGTTTTTCCCTCCCTTTTGCAACATGCCCGGCTGCGGGAACCCGGTTGGAAATCCTGTGACATGTCAGGCTCGCGGGTGCCTGTCGAACAGGATGGGCCCGTGCCGGTAACGGAGCCGGCACACCGGCTAAATCGGAAAGTTGCTTTCTGTAAAAGAGGTTTCCGCGGCCAACTCCCCCTCCAGAAGCCGCCGTGCCATATCCAGGTTGGCCGCAACCTTCCAGGCGCCCGGATAAGCAGCATCCGGCGCCAGGCCGCCGGGAATGACCAGACAGCGCAGGCCGGCGGCCCGTGCCGCTTCGAGGCCGCGACGGGTGTCTTCGATGACAATGCACTCTTCAGGACGCAATCCACTGCGGGCCAGTGCCTTCAGATAGGGTTCGGGGTGGGGCTTGGTGTTGTGGAAGTCCTCGCGGGTAAGGATAAAATCGAACTGTTGCGGCAATCCGCTGTGACGATGCATCAGTTCGAAATGATCCCGCAGTGAGCTGGTGACGATGGCCATGCCGACGTAAGGACGCAGGGCCGCGACCGCCTCGACGGCGCCGGCAAGAGGGGTGATCCCGGCTTGCAGCATGCGGCTGTAGCGGGCGTTCTTGGCATCGCGCAGCCGGCTCAGGTCCGCGTCCGAAAATCCCGCTTCCTGTGCCAGGCACAGGCTGCTGCGGCCTTCCTCCAGGGTGATGCGGCGATACAGGTCCATTGGCAGGGGAATGCCGACCTCGGCCAGGGTTTCCTGCATGGCCCGATAGTAAAGCGGTTCGGTGTCGACCAGTATGCCATCGTTGTCCCAGAATATGCCCTTGAGCATGGCGTTTTCCCTTTTTGCGACCGTCATCCTTCCATGGTGAGTCTCTTTACCGGTGTTTCACAGGCCGCTTCGAAATGCCGCGCATCAGCCTCGGAGCCGATGCCACGGCCAAAGTGCATCGGAATAGCCAGTTTGGGCCGAAGCACCCTGGCTGCTGCAGCCGCTTCCGCGGCGGTCATGACGTAGGTGCCGCTGACCGGCAGCAGGGCGATGTCGCAGGCGATGGTTTCCATCTCCGGGATAAGATCCGTGTCGCCTGCATGGTAGATGCGGCGGTCGTCTACCGTCAGGACAAATCCCACCATACCCGCTTCTCGCGGGTGGAAAACAATCCCTGGCGCCCGGAATTTATCGATATTGTAAGCCGGGACGATTTCGACACACACCTCGCCCACTTCCCTGCGCTCGCCGGCTCGCACCACGCGTACCGGTTCCGGCAGTTTTGCCGCTGCCGCGGCCGGAGCCATGACGACGGTTCGCGCTGTGCGGATGCGGGCCACGTCTTCCGGCGAACAATGGTCGTGATGGTCATGGGTGACAAGGATCAGATCGGCGGGCGGTCCTTGCGGGATCTGCCATGGATCGATGTAGATCACCAGACCGCTGCCTTCGATACGAAAACTGTCGTGACCGAGCCAATGGATACCGTGAAACATGGCGTTCCTCCTTGCCGAGAGAAGCCGGAAAATCGCAGATGGCTCTATTATAGCAGATTCGGCACAAAGGCTGCGGTTTGCGCAGGACTCACTTCTGCCCGACCGGTTGCGATGCAGGGATGGCGAATTCCGCCAGAATACCGGAATAGCTTCGCTCGTTGGGTGAGGAACAGCGGTATATGAAGCTGTCCATTTTCAGATAGGCCTTGCCTTTCGAGGGCTTGTAGCGCACCCGCAGGCGTCCCTCGGCCGTGTTGGTTTCCGATGAAAGGTAGAACTGCCGGAAGGGTTCATCCGGGCTCAGCGTGAACCGGGACAGGGTTTCGTCGTTGATGACAAAGCGCACGTTGACCTGATGATCGGGGGTCACGTCCCATTCCATTTCAAAACATCCGAACAGTTTGCTGCCGTAGGAAGAGTCAGCCAGGGACGTCGAGCAAACCAGACACAACAACAGCATGCAGATCGAGGTTTTTATGCAATGCATGACGACTCCAGGGGGGATAAGGCAGGTGTCAGACAAACCCGACACCATGGTTACGCTCAGGAGATCAGGGCCAGCAGCGGATTGTGCCCGTTGCTCCGGTCCTTGACGATGAGCGTGGTGACCGGTGCCCGTGAGTGTTTGGCAAAGAGCAGGTCGTGTCCCAGACACAGGCCGAGGGATATGTTCAGCTGGGTGTCGGCCTGAGCCAGTTGTCGCGCCTGTCCGATGGGGTTGCAGGAGATTCCGCGGCCGCCCGGGCTCAGGGCGGCGGCCGGCAGCTTGCAGACCTTGCAGTCGACCCGGCTCACCTCGAATCCTTCCAGGGCAAGGCGTTCTTCCAGTCTCTGCGCGGCCTCCCGGACCGCGACGCAGTGGGCGATGCCCAGCCGGGTATACCCCGCCGCCCGGGCAAAGCGCGCGATTTCGTCAATCCGGCTCAATCCCTTGCCCTTGGCCGCATCGGCCAGGGCCATAACCAGAAGATCCTCCGCGTCGTAAAGATCCATACAGCGTTGCTGTTCTTCCGTCAGCGGGACCGACTCCCGCATTTGTAGTGCTGCTTCCATTCCAGACAATCCTCCAGACAGATGATCCGCGGCGATCTTGGCTTCCAGGTCGCGGCATCGGACGTTAAGCTGCAAGCTTGCTTGATCGGGGGCGGGCTGTCAAGGGCAAAGCCGGTGAGAATGGCCACGCTCCGTCAGTAAAAGACGCTGCATCATGGCCTTCGTGGCGGCATCTTCTCGATATAACGGTACAGCCAGCCACCCGCATAAAAGGTGACGCCAACCACCAGCAGACAGCCGATGCGGACCAGAGGCGCGGCTCCGGCAAGATCGTGCAGCAGTACCTTGAGGGCCGAAAACCCGAACAGCAGCAGGGATGAGTGACCCAGTACGCGATCGTGCAGTTTCAGGCAGAGCCCCAGGCAGGTCAGGGCCAGCAGGCCCCAGGCGAATGAGACGCCCAGGCTGCTGTGCAGCAGCTGCCAGGCGGCGGCCATGGCCGCCAGGTGACCAAGGTAAATCAGGCTCCCCTGCAGCAGGCGATGAACGGTCGCCCGATTGCGCAACAGGGCATATCCGGCATACAGTTCAACGGCATGCAGCAGGGTGAGAATTGGTTGTCCGCTGATGCGGGTTGGCAATTCCTTGCCGAGAACCTGACTGAAGTTTACCAGCCATAACATTCCGATGGCGGCCAGTAATGGCCAGTCGGTGTTAAGCTGGCGATGTCGGGTCGCCGTCCAGGCAAGCAATGCAGGGAGTGTCAACAGGGCCAGCCAGGGTCGCAGCAAAGGCGGGGTCAGTTCCAGATAGCCGATATGCACCAGCGCCAGACCTGCAAAGCAGGTCAGGATCAAACGGCCGCCTGCCGAAGTGTGTTTCGACAGCCTGTCCGCCAGTTGGCCGCTGAATCCGATAGCGGTGGCGACGGCCAGGGCAACCCATGGTGCCAGGTTCGGAAGGTGGCGATGCAGCAGGCTGTAGTGCAGGAGATAAAAAATCAGCAGGATCGGCAGGTGCAGGGTGGCCGCGCGTTGGTCGAGAGGACGTTTGTGCCGAAGGCTGAACAGCACCGTGCAGGCCAGGAATACGGACAACTGCAAAAACTGGTAAATCAGGGCCACCTGCCATTGCTGCCGGGCTGTTTGCCGCCAGAGCAGGTCGAAGCCGACCACGGCGAGGTAGAAGGCCAGCAGGTAATAGCGCCGCCGCCCTGCCAGCAGCGAGTACAGGCAGAAGCCAATGCTCCAGGCCGAATAGTAAAGTGTCAGGCGTCCTACGGGCTGGGAGGGGATGTCGAGCAGAAACGGCGCCGAATAGGAGCCGGCAATGGCAAACAGGCCGTAGAGGTCGCTGGCAAATGTTCGGCACAGCCACAGGGAGGCGCCACAGGTCAGGATAATGCCGGAGGCGGCCGTCGCGCTGCCGATCAGCCGATAATGCAGGTGTGCGCCGTAGATGGCCAGAAACAGGATGACGACTCCCGCGGCCGGCAACAGGCTGGCGTAATGCCGATCCTTGTGCCGCAGGTGCAGGCCGGTGGCGATGAGGGCCCAGCCGCAGACAAAGGCAATCCCGACGCGCATCGGTGCCGAAAGCATCAGCCATCCGCTGTCGTATGCCAGTTTTATCAGGTACGCGGCTGCCATGACCAGCGCCAGGGCGCCTCCCCAGCCCAGCAGGCGGGTGATGGCTCCGCCTGGCGAGCGGCTGGCATCGTGCTTTGCCTCCGGGAGGGGATGTGTCGCGGTGTTTTGTCGAGGCGGGAGATTTGATTCCTGTGCCGGAGGTATTGTGTGAAAGGCAAAGGTTTCTTCAGCGGGAGCTGACGGCGCCAGATTCAGGTGCTGCTCGATTCTTTCGAGACGCGACTCCAGGCGATCCAGACGTTTTTCCAGATTTTCCATGCTATGAATTTTCCCCGGGACGAAGGACTATCGAGATGGCGTTCATTCGGAAACAAAGTATGAACGCCGGGAAACGCCGACATGATGCCCGGGATGCCCATAACACAAGTCTGCGTTCCGGACAACGATTAAATTTTATCGGCAGGAAATCCCCGATAACCGGTTAAGCTGGGTTTCTGCGTCCGGATGCAGCAAAAACAGCTCTTTGAGTTTGGCGCAGGGGAAAACGGAGCAGGTCGCGCAGATGGCTTGCCGGTTTGTGCGGGTGCAGAGGCGGATAGCGCAATTCCGGCCGAGAATATTGCAACCGGGCCCTTCCGAGCGGCAACCGCTGCAAAACGAGGCGTCCTCGACGAGCGGCGCATAGGCCTCGCATTGCTCACAGTCTTTGCCACAATAAGCCAGCATTGCCAAAGCCTCCTGGATAAGGAAAAAGAATTCTGGAACCAATCTGCTTAAAGAAGTGTGAATATTTGACGAAAGTTTAATTAGGTCTTTAGAAAAAATCAATATTTTGTTTGCGGCAACTCACGGAAAGTCCATTGCGTCCGTTGCGGGTCGCCTGGCAGGTCACACAAAGAGTTCTCTGGCGTCGACCTTGCTGCGGAAATAACCTGGTTTTCGTTCGTTGTCTCCGGATGGATACAGCCTGAATCCACATGCCGCAGTTTTTGCAGAAATGCGGCATTTATTTTGCTGGTATGAACGAAGCGGGTGCATCGGGTCCGGGGTGGCGAATTTTTGCCGGATTGCCGGGCATGGCTCTTCCACCTTCCAGCATGGAGACATTCAGGAATCATGGCTTATCATCAGATAATAGAGCAGACGGTCCAGGAGATTTTCGCAAGCATGGTGTTTCTCGATATCGTGCCCCGGCCCGATGTCGAACCCGAACCCATGGAAGGGCCCATGCTGACGTCCATGATAGGTCTGGCAGGCGATCTTCAGGGCAGTGTTCTGATTCATCTGCCCGCGCCGGTGGCGGTTGCCATCACCGGCGCTTTTCTGGGTCTGGAAATCGACGGTGTGGACGATGATGTCAAGGATGCCATCGGCGAGTTGGCAAACATGGTGGCCGGCGGTATCAAATATCTGCTTCCGCAAAAAGGGCAGGATGTGGGACTGGCGATCCCGTCGGTGGTCTGCGGACAGGGCTATAGCTGCGAGGCGACCGGCCGTTTCGACCGAACCACGGTGGTGTTCGAGTTGGAAGCGGGACGGTTCATGGTGGAGATGCAGATCAAGGATTCCGCCGGGGTTCTGAAACGGGTGTAATGCCCGGCAGGCGCTCGCCATGCCGATGTTTGCAAAAAGACTGAAATTGCTTGGCCGGGCACAAGTGGCAACGCGGCCGCTGGCGCGTTCTGGTGACGCCATCGGTACCGGCATCGGGGTGGTCGTATGGCCGCCTTTTTTACGGCACGGAGCGGGACGCGGGACAAGGGGCGTCAAAGGCCTGCCTGTCAGAGGCGTTGCCGTCCGGAGCTGATCCGTTTGAAAATTTCGCAGTCCTGGTAATTCCCGGCGCAAAAAAGGACGGTTTTCTGGATGTCGCTGCTGGTCATCTTCATGAAATAGCAGTCTTCGTACTCTTCCTTGACCAGTGGGCACAGTCGATTGGCGCAATTGATTGATGACACGTCAATCCTTCATGGCGATGCATGCCAGGAGGCATGGGACCATCCTCGGCGGTTAGCGGATATTCAACGCGGGTAAGGGTGGTGGATTCGCAAAAACGCCTCAACGCTGCGGCGGGACTTTTTGCGACGCACATCAATGTGCTGGCAATGATGTTCTGTTAGCAACCCTCATGCCAGTGTCTTTCCCACCACCGGACGACGGACGCCGCCGGATAACCGGCGGAGCCGAAAAACGCATTGGAGTTGTCCGTAAACAGCTTGTTTCAGCAGATTGAATAGAGCGTTCGCGTGAATTTTCCGGCTATGCGAAAGGGCAGGGAAATTCCTTGTTTCGCGTTTTTTGGTGGCAGCGCAATGTGGTCCTGGCCAATAAGCGCACCGATCAGGGCCTGGCGGTGTGGCAGTTGGTCCGCAGGCAGGTCCGCAGATTTGGGGTGTGCCACATGTTACCGCAATGAAACGGTTATTCAGCGAGCCAGCGAAGGGCCTGGTCCCGGTCAAAAAAACAGTGGAGGCGTTCGGGTTGGGCCATCTGATCCTGCATCAGGCCCAGAACGGAATCGCTGCCGCGCTGCTGGACCGAAAACAGCAGAGCGGTTCTTTTCGATTGGCCGCAGACGAGTTGATAGATCAGTCCGTCAAGGGGATTGCCTTGGTCGTGCAGTGACAGTTTGACGGTCCGCCGTTTATCAATGAGCACCTTGTCTATTTTCTGGGTGCGGGCCAGGGCCAGGGTTTCCGACAAGGCGCTGATCGTGTTCTGTTCGGAGAATGGACCGTAGATCTCCAGTTGGATGATCTCGGGGTTCTGGAGGGTGGAAATCTGCCATCCTGTATGGGTCATGGTGCAACTCGATCCGGGTTGTATTAATTGATTGCTCGGTGCAACAGCAGGTTTTCCATCCGGCTTTTGCGGATGGTGGTCTGCCTGGAAGATGGGCAGCCTTAACGCAAAACCGGGGCCAGCTTGAAGGCACCTTGCGCCCCGGTAACATCGATGAAGTGATATATGGTGGTATTCTGAGGGGTTACTGGCTGGCCAGACGCGTCGTTTTGTTTGCGGGGCCGATCTGGTCGTTCTTTACCGGCGCATTGACGATTTGAGCGTCGTGCTATTTTGTGAAACAGAAATTTAAAATTGGGACAGTCTGGGACGCAATGTATCGAGGCCGCGGGTTGTCTTTTCGAGTCTCATCCCGGCAATGTCGTATCGAGAACCACCCGGTTGCGGCCACCTTTTTTTGCTGCGAAGAGTGCCCGGTTGGCGCGGGCGATGAGCTGTTCGTAAGTGTTGTCCCGCGTTGGTTGCATGCTGGCGACGCCGACGCTGACCGTGACCACGCCGAAAGCCCCTTCTCCCTGATGGGGGATGTGCAGGGCTTCGATTTGACTTCGGATTTTTTCAGCCAGGGAATTAGCTGCCTCGCTGTCGCTGTCGGGAACGATTACGGCGAATTGCTCGCCACCGAATCGGGCGATGCGCTCTTCGTCGCCCTGAATGCACGCCGCCATGGTCTGCGCGATCTTTTTGAGGCACTGGTCGCCGGCCTGGTAGCCGTAGGTATCGTTGAACGGTTTGAACCGGTCCATATCGACCAGCACCAGCGCCAAAGGGGTCTCTTTTTGCCGGGCTCGCTGCCAGAAGGACGGCAGGGCGGCATCGAAACTGCGCCGGTTGGCGACATCCGTCAGCGGATCCAGCATGGCCAGCCGCCGCAGAAACTGCTGGGCGCGTCGCCGCTGCTGAACTTCCAGTTCAAGCTTGATGTTGGTCTGCGCCAGTTTCTCGGTCCTCTCCGCGACCCTCTGTTCCAGTTCGCCACGGATGATGCGCAGCTGCTCCAGAGTATCGGCCAGCTTTCGCGTCCTGACGTTGAACCAGTAGGCGAAGGTTCCGAATTCGTTGTGGAAGGTTTCGTCGAGGCACAACATTTCTTCAGCATTGATGTCGATGGCGCTTCTGAGCTGGTGGGTCAGGCGGGCCAGGGGGCGCATCAGCATGGTGTTCAGAGTCAGAAAGGCCCCGAGGACTGCCGCCGATACGCTCATGATCAGAGCGATCAGCAACGCACGATAGATGGCCTTGGCCGTCGACATGGCATGGCTTACCGGCGTGACGGTGACGATTTTCCAGTAGGTTCCGGGCACATGAAAAATCGCCACGCTGCATGGCTCTTCCAGGAGCAGGTCGCCGTCGGTGGTGAAATGCCGGAGCAGCAGACCGCCGTCCTGGCTGCCGAGTCGGGGTTCCTGCAGCACGGCCGTGATAAGCGCGGCTTCACCCGGCGATATGTCCGCGCCCTGGCGGGCGATTGTCGCGGCCATGTCGGGGTCGAAACTGTCGGACTGGCGGGATTTTTCCAGCAGTTCCTTGCTGCTGGCGTAAACAGCCGACGCCAGGGGCGCGAATTGCGGTTTCTGGGCGGCGAGGTCGCGGGCCTGGATATATTCGATCTGTTTGCGCCCCAGCCTGTCCGTGCGGCTGAGGCGGGTAAGGGTTACATCGGGAAACGACAGAAACTTACCGTTGCGGTCGACGGCGAAGGCATAGCCGCTGATTTTTTTGGCCTGCGCATCAAAAAAGGCCTCCAGTCCTTCCAGTTTGAGGTCGACGGTTACCACGCCGGTAAACCGGCCGTCGCGGTAGATCGGCGCGGTGCAGGTCACCATGGGGACATAGGTGTGGGGATCGACATAGGATCGGGACCAGAAAACCTTGCCGGGTTTGAGATACCTGCCCGGCACATACCATTCCTCCCGATGATAGCCGGGGCTGTCGGGGTCGTCATAGTCCTTGACAAAATCAAGGAGGCCTTCGGCGTTGCGCCCCCAGAAAAAACTGCGTCGCTCATGGTCCGGCTCAAAGCTGAAGGGTTCGTACCAGACCCCGCCGCCGATGATATAGGATGACGGACCCAGCTTGTCAATCAGGCGCGGGATTATCCGCATGTGGTCATCTGCCCGCAAGGGCAGTACGGCGCTGGTCGTGGAAAGGGCGCGGGCCAGCGTTTCGGCAACGGCCAGTCGCTCGCCCAGTTGGGCGACCATGGTACTGCCTACCTGGTTGACCATGCGGAAGGACTGCTCCTCCAGGCGTGGCCGGGCGACGGTATCCATGATAATGGTCAGGCTGGCTACCAGCACGGCAAGCAGCAGCAGAAACAGCAAAGGGGTGCGAAACAGAAGACTGTTATGCCAACGCACCGAAAACGCGCTCTTGGGGTCCATTCAGAGCCTCTGGGGAGGGTGTTTGGGAAAAAGAAATCTGTGTGCAAGAAGTGCCTGTCACATCAAGCGATGAAAAAATCCACCGTGCGACCGATGCCCGCTCATGGGGCGAAGCATACCATACCGGTCCGACCGGAGGCACCCCTTTTTTGGCCGGAGTCTTTGGCGGGATTTGCACCTGACACTGCAACGAGCGGCATGACAGTCTTTACGCCGACATGTTTGCCGGGCGGTCCGGGGACCCCTGGCCCCGGCCTACGTCATGATTTCCAGGAATTTGGTTGACAAGAGTGGGGCAGGCTGATAGGCTGCTTCGATTAAAGCCGCTTTCCTTGCAAAAACGAAAAGACTTCGTAGGCCCCGGAATGCTTCCGGGGCTTTTATTTTTTACGGCTTTTAAAGGACACTATGGAATTCAGTACATTCGATTTTCACCCGCAGATTCGCCAGGGCATCACTGCCGCCGGTTATGTTTCGCCCACTCCCATCCAGGCACAGGCCATTCCGCCCATTCTTGCCGGGCAGGATGTCATGGGGCTGGCCCAGACCGGCACAGGGAAAACCGCTGCGTTTGCCCTGCCGGTACTGCAGCGCCTCATGAAGTCGCGCGGTGGCCGGGTGCGGGCGCTGGTAGTGGCGCCTACGCGCGAACTGGCGGAACAGATTCATCAGGCCTTTTGCAGCCTTGGCGCCCATACGGGACTTAAAAGCCTGACTGTTTACGGCGGCGTGAGCATCCGGCCGCAGATCACCGCGCTCAAACGAGGTGTCGATATCGTGGTGGCTTGCCCGGGGCGGCTGCTCGATCATATTGAAAACAAGCACATCGATCTGTCCGCTGTTGAAGCTCTGGTGCTCGACGAAGCCGATCAGATGTTCGACATGGGGTTTTTCCCTGCCATCCGGCGTATTCTGGGCCACCTGCCGAAACGGCGCCAGACCCTGTTGTTTTCCGCCACCATGCCGGATGAAATCCGGCGCCTGTCCGGTGAAATTCTGGCGACGCCGATAACGGTGCGGATAGGAAATACCGCGCCGGCCGAAACTGTCACCCATGCCTTGTATCCTGTTGCCCAGCAGCAGAAAACCGCCATGTTGCTGGAACTTCTCGGAGCCGGCGACATGGGGTCGGTGCTTGTATTTACCCGAACCAAGCATCGCGCCAAGCGGTTGGGCCTGCAACTCGATAAAGCAGGATTCCAGGCCTGCTCCCTGCAGGGGAACCTCTCCCAGGCGCGCCGTCAGGAAGCGCTTGAGGGATTCCGGAAGGGTAAATACCGGATTCTGGTCGCGACGGATATCGCAGCGCGGGGCATCGATGTGTCTCGTGTTTCCCATGTTATAAATTACGACATGCCCGCTACCGCTGAAACCTACGTGCATCGCATCGGTCGTACCGGCCGGGCTTCGCGCCAGGGCGAAGCTTTTACCCTGGTCTCCGGCGAGGATACCGCCATGATCCGGGCCATTGAAAAGATGCTGAAAGCTCCGCTGGAGCGGCGCACTGTCCAGGGATTTGCCTACGAGGACCCGGCTGTATCCGATGCGCCGCCTGTCAAAGCAAACCCTGGGGCCAGTCGGCAACCCCGGAGCAAACGCCCCGTTGGGCGCGGTGCGGCGCCCAAACGGAACAGAAATTATGCCGGGACTTCCAGGGACGCCAGTTCCGGCGTCAGGGGGCGGCGCAACGCTGATTGATGGCAGCCGGAATATCCGGAATGCCGATCATGTTGAAACACAAAGAGCCGGGTGCATGCACCCGGCTCTTTGTGTTTGGGATTTTGTTTTAAAAAACCCGCGTTTCAGTCGCGAACCAGGGCGATGCGCAGCCCCAGGGCGATCATGACGCCTCCGAAAATACGGTTGATAAGGGTATTGAACCGCGCCAGGCCCAGACGGACGAATCTGTGCTGGACCAGCAGTATGAACAGCGACCATCCGCACAGGGAGGTCAGCACGATGGTCATGCCGTAGCCGGTTTTTACCCAGAGGGAGTCTCCCGGTGCGATGAACTGGGTGAAAATGCTGAAAATATAGATGGTGACCTTGGGATTGAGCAGATTGCATAAAAAGCCGTCGCGCAGCCCCTGGCATGCTGAACGGCGGTTCTGAAAGGCCAGGTTTTCGAGATTCAGCGCGCCACGAAACCGCAAGGCCCTGATGCCGATAAACAGCAGGTAGGCGGCTCCAAGCAGGCGCACGGCATCGTGGATATAGACATTGCGCGTGATCAGCCAGGCCAGACCGGCCACGGACAGGGAGACATGCACCAGCAACCCTGCGCAGATACCGAGCACCGTGGCAAAGCCGGCAGCGCGTCCTCCGGTGAGGCCGTTGCGCATCAGCAGCAACATATCCGGGCCGGGACTGGCCATGGCGACCAGGGTAATGCCGGAGAGCAGAATATAAGATTCCATGTTGAACGTCCTCCTGAAGCTGTGCCATGCTGGCTGGTTTTTATCCGGAAACGGCCATTTTCCGCCGTGGCGGCGTCAATCCGCAGGCTTGCTTGTAACTCGGGCCATCCCTGGCCCTCGCCCTTCGGGCAGCCGGAGGCTGTCCATCTGGCTATCCTGCGCATGGTGTGGCGTGCAGGGATACTAAAACTTTGTCCGGCGGTTCGCAAGCCTGTCCTTTTCGCACCGTTTTGGCATGCGGCGGCCCGCATGCAAAGATGTTGATTCGGTACGGCGGCTGCGGTAGTGTTCATCCGGAGTCCGCGGATGGACAAGGGGCTGCGCAGCAGTCCGTCACGTCGTGTACCCAACCCGGACGGCACCGGAAAGCAGGATCGCGTAGACAGAAGGAGTGTGAAATCGGCTATGCTGGATAAACGCTGGTACGTCGTATCCCGCAGAGACATTGGTTATCTGCGGTTCATTCTGGAAAGTTATGACGGATTGCTTTTCATGCGCACCGTCGATGCCGCCACGGGCACCATCGAAGTCGGCTTCCATCCTTCCCGGCGCCAGGATGCCCTGGCCCTTCTCCACGCCCTGAGCGACGAGGTCGGTCTTGCGCCGGCCGATCCGCCACGACTCACCGACCCGCCGGTTGTCTGATTTTCCCTGGCTCGGCCCGCCTCAGGCGGGCAGCGCCGGCGATGCCGATGCTGCCCCGTCTTTTTCCCCTTCCCGTCCGCGCAGGTACACCGAATGGCTGGGGAAAGCGATCTCCAGGCCCAGTTCATCCAGGATGTCCATGATTTTCAGGCAGATGTCCTGGCGGGCTGCCAGATATTCCTCCCAGACGGTGGTTGTGGTGAAGCAATAGACCATGATGTCCAGGGACGATGCGCCGAAGTCGTTGAAATTGACCAGGAAAAAGTCCTGCTGAATGGCTGGATGGCTGGCCAGCATGTCGCGGATTCGGGACACGGCCCGGCGCATTTGTGCCGGGCCTGTTTCGTAGGTCACGCCGACGTTCAGCTTGATGCGCCGTTTGGGCATGCGGCTGAAATTGTCCACGGCCAGATTGGCTATTATGTTGTTGGGGACGGTGATCAGGGTTTTGGCGAAGGTGCGGATCTTGGTGGAGCGGAAGCCGACCTCTTCGACCACGCCTTCCATGTCGCCGGCCTTGACCCAGTCGCCGATATGAAACGGCCGGTCGAGGATGATCATGAACGAGCCGAACACATTCGACAGGGTGTCCTTGGCCGCCAGGGCCACGGCCAGGCCGCCGATGCCGAGGGAAGCCAGCAGTCCCGAGATGGAGTAGCCGAGGTTCTGGATGGTCATGATCACCGCCAGAAAGATGATAAACGCCCGCAGGCTCTTGCGGATAAACGGCAGCAGGTGGTCATCGAGGGGTGATTCGGTTTTGCTGACCCATCCGGACAAAAAGATGTCGAGGAGGCTGACCAGATTGAACAGGGCCCAGCCGATATCGAAGGTGACCAGCACCTTGAGCAGAGCGTGGGCACCGCGCCGGATGTCGACCGGAGCGGTGGGCAGTTGCAGGACCTGCACGGCGATGAACAGACCGATGATGATCACCAGCAGTTCGGCCGGTTTGCGGATGCAGTTCAAAAATTCGTCGTCATAGCGGCTCTGCGTCCGGGTGGCCAGTGGGAAGATGACGTTGACGAATACATGGCCGAAAACTTTTTTCAGGATAAGGAAAGCAACGATGATACCGAATGCGGCGGCAAAACGGCCGACGCCGATGCCGAGAAAGGTTTCGTGAAAGAGGGCATCGAGGACTTCCAGAAAATCACTCATGTCGGGTTCTCCTTGGAATTTTTATACATGAGTCTTAACAGATGCCATTTTTCATTGCAAGGCTATCGGGGCGCAGGTTTGCAAGGACCGGCACGGAGCGTATCAATATTGCAGCTATCCACAGGCGCTGTGCAAAACCCCCCGTAAAAGTCTGATAGACAGTGTGCTGAGCCCTGATTTATCAGGCTAATTTCCTCTTTGCCTATTCTTTGGACAGGGGCGGTTCGCGATCCGCCCCTGCACGTCTCGTTGCCCAAACCCTCCGTGCTGCTAAACTGTGTTTATCCGGAAACCCGGCCAAATGCTGACCTGTTTTGTCGAAAGCGGAGGTGCCTGTGATTCATCCCCACGATGTAAAGCGGACCCGGGGCCGCTATATGCTGACCGAAGGGTACGAGATTAGTCGCGATCTGGATGGTTCCCTGGGGAGCTGGGGGGTCGATC